>PBLL01000017.1 GCA_002721755.1 Actinomycetota bacterium | reverse complement strand
ACCATTAATCTGAAGTGAAAGTGTTAGTTTTGCTGGTGCGGAGAGTCTGATCATTCTATTTATCAACTCTTTGTGCAATTTGTTTTGTCAGTAATTCCCATTCTTGGAGTGAAATATTCTCTGCTCTTTTTGTTGGATCAATTCCCGTCATTTCAAAATCTTCTAGGGCGAGGCTTTCTTTTAGACAATTACGTAGCATCTTCCTTCGATGCCTAAATGCTGTTTGAATGAGAGTAAAAAGAATTTCAGCATTCGCAGACACTTTGGGGGTTTCGTATCTCTCAATCTTAACTATTGAAGATTCAACTCGCGGCTTGGGTAAGAAAACAGTCGGAGGAATGTTTGCAACTATTTTTGCTTCCGCGAAATACGCAATTTTCACCGAGGGTAACCCGTAGTCTTTTTCGCCTACTTCTGCGACCATTCTTTCTGCTACCTCTCTTTGGACCATCACAATCATTTTTGTTATCAATGGCACTTGCTCAAGCAAATCACATATCAAGGGCACTGCGATGTTGTAAGGAAGATTTGCGACCAGAGTCCAATGACTGCTTTTCTCTCCCAATAATTGTTTTAAGTCCAACTTCATGGCATCTGCGTGGATCAGTCTGAATTTTTCTGCGGGTTGACTTCCTGCCACTTCTTCCAAAATTTCAATCAAAATGTCATCAATCTCGATTGCAGTTACGTGTCTACAGGTTTCCAACAGGGCAAGAGTTAGAGATCCTAACCCCGGTCCTATCTCGAGAACGTAGTCGTCAGGTTCCACACCGGCTAATTCGACAATTTGACGGATGGTATTGGGCTCTACAACAAAATTTTGTCCTAATGATTTTTTAGGGCGGATCCCAAATTTTTGAAGCAAAGATAGTGCTTCTGTGCGTGTGAGGGTCACTTTTTGTCTATGGCAGGTACCGTCCACAGACTGGCCACTGCCCTCTTCCTCTCAGTTGGTAAAGATGTAGAGCCATATGATCTTGATCGCTGGGGTTTGCTTCCGCGGGATCAACACCTATTAGATTCTCATGGTAAAGACCTGCTATCCAATCCCAGGTTTCAATACTGAACTGATAAGCCCCTCTGTACATACCTGTTGGACTAACTGCTTGATAGTTGCCAGTCGACTCGCAGTATCGGAGAGCTTCCCATTGGACCCTCGTCGGACCATCTGGATCAGGCTCTGTAGCAACGATAGTTGTGGTGGGTCCGGGAGTTGAAATTACTCTTTCACGTCTTGCATCTTCTTCGGCAAACAGTTTTCTCCGCTGTTCTTCTTCCATCTGGATTTCTAATCGCTTGTCTCTCTCAGAAAATTCAGCTGCTGCTATTTCACTTGCCAGCTCTAGAGCTTCCGCTTCATATTTGACCGCGGCGGACCGAAATCGATTTGCCTTGTCAAATACAATTCTCGCTGAATGCCAGTCTTCGGCCCTCTCGGTCAGAGGCAGAAGGAGTTCATCCACTCGATCACTATCTTGTTGACCACCTTCTTCCACGAGTTGTTCATCCAACGCTGGCACTGCTGTGGTGCCTGCACCAGCCATTCCGGTTAATGAGCCCGTTGAGTTAGGATTTTCAAATAGGAAAAGTGGTAATGCCGCAATTGTGGCTAAGACCACTACTACGAATCTCCATCTTTCAACAATAGGTTGATTTTCCAGCGTCCTTCCTCCTCCTGGAAGCCGTAAACAAAAGCTGAACATACGGTAGAAGCATCACATTCATAGCCGCAAATTGAGCTTTTGAAGAAACAAACTTATCTTAGTTTTGGGATAATCCGTAAAACTTCAAAGCGTTTTGTGTAGTAGTCAGGGCTACTTCTTCAATTTCTTTACCCTGTAACTTTGCAAGTTCTTTGCCTACCAAAACCACATTGGCAGGTTCATTTTTTTTACCCCTGAAAGGAACAGGCGTTAAAAACGGGGAATCGGTTTCAACCATCGTTCTATTCAATGGACATTCTGCTGCGGCTTCCCGCAGCGACTCAGACTTCTTAAAAGTAATAATTCCGCTAAAGGACAAAAAAGCTCCACGTTTGAGACATTCCTCAGATTCAACTTTTCCACCTGTAAAACAGTGAAAAACCGTAGATTTGGGCACCCCCTCTGAGTCAAGAATTTTAAATGTATCTTCCCATGCCTCTCTCGTATGAATAACTAAAGGAAGATTCAGTTCGTTAGCCATCTGGATTTGTTCTGCAAAAACTTTTTTTTGATCTTGCCGTGGGGAATGATCGTAGTGATAGTCCAGTCCGGCTTCTCCTACGGCAACCACATTATTGTCTGCTAATAATTCTGAAAGGCCTTTAGTGCCTTTTCGTGCCTCGTGTGGATGCACCCCTGCTGTTGCCCATACATCTGAAAATCTTTTTGCTTTCTCTATTGCCTCACGACTGGTTTCTATGTCTGTTCCAACATTAACGAAACCAACAACTGATGATTCTCGCGCTTTAATAAGCTCATCTTCGGCATTGTCATAAAGATGGCAATGATTGTCGAACCATTTACTCATCTAGATCCAATAAATCTATGTCTACTTTCTTAAAAAGTGGTTTTGGTTTTTCTAGCTTTTTCCCGTGCTGAGGCTCTTTTCTTTGCCAAGCATCTACAGGACCAAATACCTCATCAAGCAACTCAGTAGAAAAAGGCAAATAGGGGGATAGACAAACACGCACACCTCCGATTGCGGACAGAGCTGTTCCCAGTACAGTAGCTGCTCTTTCTGGATCGGTTTTGGAAAGTTTCCACGGCTCTAAAGAATTTAGGTAAGCATTTATTTCTGCTGCACCTGACATTCCGGTTTGTAAAGCAGCTCTTAGTTCCACTCTGTCAATTTCTTGACCTGCACGATCCAGCATTTGATCAATTGCAGAAAGTAAAGCTAGATCTTCTTCTGTTCTTTGTTCATCTGAGGGAATCTGCTCATCACAGGAGTTGTAGATCATTGACAATACCCTGTTCACAAGATTCCCCCATGTGGCTACCAATTCTTCATTGATTCGCCGACATATCTCTTCAACTGTTAATTCTGTATCACTTTGTTCAGGAAATGAAGCAGCCAGCGCATACCTGAGAGAATCAGCTTCAAATATTTCAAGGCTTTGACTAATCGTTAAACCAACTCCGCGACTGGCAGAAGCTTTACCTCCTTTGAACGTCACATATTGGTTTGCTGGAACATCACTGGGTAAATTCAGCTCGCCGTAACCAATGAGCATCGCTGGCCAGATGATCGTGTGAAAAGGAATGTTGTCTTTACCTATGAAATAAACAGAACGACTATTCGGTTCACACCACCATTTTTTCCAATCATCTTCAAGCCCTTGGCTCTTAGCCCACTCCTTAGCTGCTGAAAGGTAACCTATGACAGCTTCAAACCAGACATAAATTTTCTTGTCTTCCCCTATTCCATCAATCGGGACACTAACCCCCCAGTCCAGGTCTCGTGTAATGGCTCGATCATGTAATCCTTCTTCAATCCAACCTTTGGAAAAATTCAATACGTGGTTGCGCCATCCCTTCCTGGAGGAAAGCCATTCGGAAAGTGGTGTTTGAAAATCCGACAGTCTTAAATAGAAATGCTCGGTCTGCCTTAGCGTGGGTTCACTTCCACTTATCTTCGAAACGGGTTTAATCAGTTCTTCAGGGTCTAGAGTCCTTCCGCAGTTTTCACACTGATCGCCTCTCGCTTCAGAATATTCACAATGGGGACACACGCCTTCTATGTATCTATCGGGCAAAAATCTTCCTGCGTCTTCATCGAAGAACTGTTCTGATGAGCGTTTATCTATGTGTCCTTTTTCAAAAAGTTTCATGAAAACATCGTGTGTCACCTCTGAGTGGTTTTCAGTTCCGGTCGATGTATACAAATCCCAACTAATCGCTAGTTTTTGCCAATTTTCTAAAAATTCCTTGTGATATCTATCAACAATTTCGCCTGGCGTTATTCCTTCCGAATCAGCTCTTACCGTTATAGGGGTTCCGTGAACATCAGACCCGCTGACCATCAAAACTTCATGACCTGAAAGTCTTTGAAAACGGGCGAACACGTCGGCTGGCAGATAGGCACCTGCTAGATGCCCCAAATGACGAGAGCCGGAGGCATAAGGCCACGCTACCGCTACAAGGACTGGTGAAGCTTTATCTTTGTTTGTCATTAATGCTGAGGTTACCTCAATCTTTGTTGCAGCCCTTGACTAATCCAAATCTGTATAAAAGCTGTATGCCTTTCCTCGCGGGATGCCTAGCTCTATGGAAACTTGTTTAGCTGCATCTCGCGCAGATAAACCTGAATCTTTGGCTTTTCGAAGAGTTTCGATAATAAGTTCATCAGCAACAACTACTTTCTCATTAAATCCTTCTATTACGACAACTACTTCACCCTTTGGAGAATATGTGTAGTGTTCCGATGCTGCTTGCAATGAACCTCTCCACACCTCTTCGTGAATTTTTGTCAATTCCCGAGCAACTGCTATTAGACGTTGTCCCCCTAGGTGTCGACACAAATCGTTAAGAGTTTCTGGTAGGCGTTTTGCGGATTCAAATAAAATGATTGTTCTTTCTTCTGAAGCTAAATTTTCAAGAAGGTATTCTCTGTCTTTACCTTTTCTGGGGAGAAAGCCTTCCATGACCCACCGCTTCATTGACAGCCCACTCGCCACTAAAGCCACTAGTGGAGCTGATGCTCCAGGAACCACTGAAACCTTTAAACCGTTTTCTATGACTTCTCTTACCAAGTGTTCGCCTGGATCAGAAATACCTGGAGTCCCTGCATCGCTTACTAAAGCTACTCTGCAACCTTCCTTGATTTGCGAGACGATTTTGTCTTTTTTCTTGAATTCTGTGTGGGCGTCAACCCTAATAAGTTTCTTTTTTTGTATTCCAACTAATTGCAAAAGCTGACCCGTTCTTCTAGTGTCCTCACAGGCAATCAGATCTGCAGTCTTGAGGGTTTCAATCGCGCGTTCGGATAGATCTGAAAGATTTCCTATAGGGGTGGATACGAGAAAAAGTTTCCCCTCTTCAAATTCAGACATTGAATCTAAATTCCATGACATCCCCATCTTCCGGCTTGTAGTCCTTGCCTTCGCTCCTTATAAGACCTAATTCACGGGCTTTGAGCCAAGATCCTTGCTCTAGTAGTAGTTGCCATTCAATCGTTTCAGCCCTGATAAAACCTTTCTGGAAGTCAGTATGAATACGACCGGCACATTCAGGGGCACTTGAGCCTTCTTTAAATGTCCATGCCCTGCTCTCTTTTTCACCCGTTGTGAAAAAGGTTCTCAAACCGAGCAGGTGATAGGCAGAACGAACAAACTTCGATAGAGCACCTTCTCCCAGTCCCAATGCTCCTAACATTTCGGACTGCTCTTCAGGTTGTAATAGGGCAGCTTCAGATTCTAATTGAACACACATGCCTATAACTTCTTGATCAGGTAGCTCCTCTTTAACGGACACTAAATGTTGGTCTGCATTTTCGATTTGATCTTCTCCCATGTTCACGACAGCTAAAACTGGTTTATCTGTTAGAAGAAAAAATTCAGTCAACATTTCTCTTTCTTCATTTGTTAGATCGCTTTTGTAAATTGGAATACCTTTATCCAGTTGCTCTAAGGCATGGCTTAAAGAGTCGAGTGTCTGATTAGCAGATTTGTCAGCTTTTGTCGCCTTTTCAATTTTTGAGAACTGTTTTTGCGTAGTTTCCAAATCTGCTAAAGCTAGCTCTATCTCAAGGACTCTCAAATGCTCAACAGGATCTGTGGGACCTGGTACCTCACTGTCCGGAAAGGATCTTAGAACGAAAACAATCGCATCCACCTCTCGTATGCCGGCCAGAAAACGATTACCTAAGCCCTCCCCTTTTGCTGCTCCTTCTACGAGTCCCCCTATGTCTGTGAACTGAATGGTGGCTGACACAATTTTTTTGGAATTATTCATGTCTCCCAAAAGAGAAAGTCTCTTATCTGGAACATTTGCTACTCCCACATTTGGATCAGTGGTAGCAAATGCGTAGGGTGCCGCAAGAGCACCGCCACCCGCTAGTGCGTTATAAAGAGAAGACTTCCCAGCATTAGGTAAGCCAACAAATCCGAATCGCTCCATTTAAAACCTTTACAGAAAATACATAATCAAATAAATAGACTACGGCAAGGATATGGTCTCTGCTTCCTAATGAGGTAGCCTGCCGTTATGTCGAAACGTACAAGTAAAAAGAAAACCAATGCAAGAAGGAAGAAAGCTAACCATGGTCGTAAACCGAATATGGGCAGGAATAGCTGATAAAGAGATTATTTGTGAATGATTTGTTTCTCTGATGAGTAATTTTCGCTTATTTCTTATGCCTATTTTGGCAGTAGCCCTTGCAATAGCTACTGGCGCAATAATCATCGCTTTTTCAGGTTCTTCACCTGTGGATGCATATAAAGCACTCATAGATGGATCATTAAGTGATTCAAAAAGTATTGGAAGAACTCTCGAAAAGGCAACACCGCTCGTTATGGGTGGTTTAGCAGTAGCTTTTGCTTTTAAAGCTGGTCTTTTCAATATTGGTGGTCAAGGACAGCTAGTTTTCGGGGCTCTTATTGCTGGCGCCGTTGGCTACGGAATTACTGGTCTTCCATGGATAATTCATACACCACTAGCTCTTCTGGCAGGTGCAGTTGCTGGAGCTCTCTGGGGTGCTATACCGGGAATTCTTAAAGCCAGCCGAGGTGCTCACGAAGTAATTACAACCATCATGTTGAACTTTGTTGCATTGAACATGACTGACTGGCTCGCCTCAAAAGTATGGAGAGAAGAAGGCGTTATCGTGAGAACTCCTCATATTGAAGAAAGTGCCGAAATACCGCGATGGGGTGAAATACCAACTGGATTCTTGCTAGCAGTAGTGATCGCTTTTGTGTGCTGGTATTTGCTACGCAGCACAACTTTCGGATTTGAAATCAAATCAGTGGGTCTTAACCCAAATGCAGCTCATTACGCGGGAATATCTGTCAAAAAAATTGTCATCTTAACTATGGCTATTAGTGGTTTATTAGCTGCTCTGGGAGGCGCCATCGAAACTCAAGGAGTGGTGGGAAGGTACGAACCAGGGTTTAATGCTGGTCTTGGATTTGAAGGGATCACTATAGCTCTACTAGCTCGCACTCATCCGTTAGCGGTCATTCCGGCTGCAATTCTCATAGGGGCAATGGAAGCTGGAGGTTCGATGATGCAATTCAAAGCTGATGTGTCACCCGAAATTACCGACATCATTCAGGCTCTAATTTTGATATTTGTTGCTACGCCAATAATTGTCAGATGGTTCCTATCACAAAAGGAAGCTAATGAGCTTTCCGTTTCCACCACTTGGGGTTCATCATGAGTGTGAAAGAGTCGAAAAGCATCCAACAGGTGTTGTTCAGTAAGCGTTGGTGGATTTTAACTGCTCTAATTCTTGTGATTTTTACTTTATGGACTGCAGAATTTCAGGAAGCTAACACAACTGCTGTTTTAGCAGGAACTCTTCGACACTCAACTCCATTGGTATTAGGTGCTATGTGCGGTCTTTTATGCGAACGATCCGGTGTTATAAACATCGGCATCGAGGGGCAGATGCTTATGTCAGCTTGGGGCGGATTCATGATCGCTTCAACATCTGGCAGCCTTTTGCTTGGTGTTTTCGCCGGGATAGTAATCGGTATGATGATGGGCGCCGTGCTAGCAGGAATTTCAGTAGGTTTGCGTGGTGATCAAATAATTGCCGGAACTGTTATCAATATTGCTGCAATTGGGATAACCAGCTTTTTCTTCTCTTTAGGCCGAACACTGCCTTCAGGAAAAACTCAAGTTATTAAACTCGGACCTCTGGCAGATATACCGGTTGCGGGAAGAGTTCTGTTTTCTAACAAGCCAATTACTTTTTTAACTCTTTTGCTTATACCCACCCTCTGGTTTCTTTTGTTCCGGACCAAGTGGGGGCTTCGCACTAGAGCAGTAGGTGAACATCCCAGCGCTGCCGAAACTGTTGGTGTCTCTGTAATAGGAATGAGATATTTTAACGTCATGATGGGCGGAGGGGTTGCCGGTTTAGCGGGAGCGTATTTAAGTCTCGAAGCGGTGGGTTCTTTCGAACGCGGAATGACAAACGGGAAAGGTTTTGTCGCTTTAGCTGTAATGATTTTCGGTAGATGGAACCCTGTGGGAGCCTGGGGGGCTGCTCTTCTATTTGGTTATGCCAGCGCTGTCCAAACCCAGTTTCAATTTAGAGATTGGTTAACTAACGACCCGCAATTTATTGGAATCATACCTTTTGTAGTTACTATCGTTGTGCTTGCAGGATTTGTGGGGAGAGCCAGACCACCTGCTTCAATAGGCCAACCCTATTCGAGGGAGTAAATAGATGTCTTCTAACACTCTCGCACTTGAAGCAACCGGCATTTCAAAAACTTTTGGAAATGTAATAGCTAACGATCAGATAAATCTTGAAATTAAAAAAGGTCGAATTCATGCTCTTCTAGGTGAAAATGGTGCTGGTAAAAGCACACTGGTGAACATTCTTTTCGGTCTTTATAAGGCTGATTCGGGAACAGTCAGAGTAGATGGTAAAACTGTGGATCTTGGACGTCCGAAAGATGCGATTGACCACGGGATTGGAATGGTGCACCAGCACTTCCAACTAGTACCTGTACTTACGGTAGCGGAAAATATTGTCCTGGGTAACGAACCTTCTAATAAGGCAAATGTAGTTGACATAGAGAGTGCGAAAGAAAAAGTTAGAGAGTTAGCTGAAACCTACCAACTGGATGTAGATACTGAAGCGATGGTAGAGGACCTTCCTGTAGGAACTCAACAGCGTGTTGAAATTCTTCGCTCTCTCTATAGGAAAGCCGATATTTTGATTCTGGATGAACCTACAGCAGTTTTAACTCCACAAGAAACTGATCATCTTTTACAAGTTCTTAAAAAACTTGCTACTCAAGGTGTTGCAATAATCTTTATTACTCACAAATTAAGAGAAGTCCTCGAGGTTGCTGATGAAGTTACCGTAATGCGAAACGGGCAGGTAGTTGGTTCTACTACACCTGCTGAAACTGATGAATCGGGTCTTGCTGAGATGATGGTTGGACGCAGTGTCGTTCTTCGTGTCGCAAAAGAAGAAGCATCGCCTGATAAAACAGTGCTAAAAGTAAATAATCTTTGCGTCCATGATGACAGAGGTATCTTAGCTGTAAATGACCTTTCCCTAGAGGTTAGATCGGGTGAAATTTTCGGCATAGCTGGTGTTGAAGGAAATGGACAAAGAGAGCTAGTTGAAACAATCACGGGACTAAGAAATGCCCATACAGGGCAGATTCTTATAGGAGATAGTTCCATAACAGAATTTTCACCACGGCAAATCAGTGAGTTAGGAGTTGCTCACATACCGGAAGACCGTGAGAAGCACGGTTTAATCGGAGCGCATTCAGTGGCAGACAACCTAATCCTGAACAGGTATTACAAAACTCCTTTCTCTAATAATGGAATTCGTCAACAAAAAGCGATCGCTGATTATGCAACGGAAATGGTTGAAAAATTCGATATACGAACTCCGAGTATCGAAACCCCTTCTAGTTCTTTGTCCGGTGGTAATAAACAGAAAGCGATTGCGGCGAGAGAATTTTCCCATGATGCAAAACTGCTAGTTGCATCACAACCAACCCGTGGGATAGATGTCGGAAGTATAGAGTTCGTTCATCAGCAGTTGATTCAACAAAGAGACCAAGGGCTAGCAGTTCTGCTGGTTTCAGCTGAATTAGATGAGATCCTCAGTCTCTCAGACCGTATCGGGGTCATATATCGAGGCAGTTTGATTGTTACAGAAAATTCCACTGATCTAGATAGAAATAGAATCGGCAGGATAATGACAACTGGTTCGGACTCAACTTAAAAATATGAGCGTTGACATTGATCTCAGAGGAAACGTTGCTTTGGTAACTGGTGCAAACAGTTCGATAGGAACAGCAATTGCCTCCAAGTTGGAAGAAGCCGGCGCTGAAGTGGTCCGAGCGATACACAACAATACTGATAATCTGGAATCGTTTTACGGCTCTGTTCCTGAAAAGACTCTGAGTGCAGATCTTAGAAATCCTGAAGAAATTGAAAACCTCATTTCCGAAACTTTAGAAATATGCAACCAACTCGATTTCATTGTCAATAACGCTGCGCTTCAAAATGTTGAGAACATTAGCGAAATAGATTCGGCTAAATGGGATGCCGTCTTAGAAACCAACCTCCGAAGCATACATTTAGTCATGCGCTCGGCAGCCTCGGCTTTAAGTAAAAGCAAAAATCCCTCAATCATTAATGTCGCTTCGATCGAAGCCCATCAGCCTGCTATAGGACATTCTCATTATTCGACCAGTAAAGCAGCCTTGTTGATGTTGACTAAATCTGCTGCTCTTGAGTATTCCGATTTTGGCATCAGAGTAAACTCTGTTTCGCCCGGTCTAATAGATGACGGAAATTTGGAAGACCGTTGGCCAGAGGGAGTCAATAGGTGGTTGAGTTCGGTCCCGCTTAAAAGAGTGGGAGACCCTAGCGATGTCGCTGATGCCGTACTCTTTCTTACATCACCCATGGCGCGTTGGATTACAGGTTCAGATTTAATTGTTGATGGTGGGGTTTCAACGAATTCAACGTGGTGACTCAACCAGAAATGTCTTCTCGGGTTAATTCTTGAATCTTTTTATCTGCGTCTGGCCAGCCCTTAACTAGCTCTTCCCTGTCTCCCAACTTAAAAAAATCTTGTGAGTAAGGTGGAGACATAGTAGTTCCTAGTAATGTCCACTTCCCCATAGTGGAAGAACCTTGCCATACTCCTGATTCGACTATCACTTGTGGTCGTTGACCTGAGTCGAGATCCGATCCCAAAACAGGCTGATCAATGCCGCCATCTGGGCTCAACAAAAGCATCTGTGCGGGAGCTCCTGCGTAATAATGGTAAACCTCATCGGATTCAAGTTTGTGCATCGCTGAAAAATCATTTTCGCTAAGTAAGTAGTAGATAGCTGTAGAATTTGCATCTTTGAGCGTTTGAGTCCACATACCACCTTCAAAAGGCAAAGGTTCCAGTCCCAGTAATTCAGAGATTTCTTCAGCGGTTTTTTCTTTTTCGATCATTTCAACCCTCAACAAGTCTAGAAGCTCTTCCCTTTACCTCTTCTAAGGCTCTTTCCTCATCGATCGTCAACAATTCGCCATCCGAAAGAACTTTTGAACCGGCAATCCAGACATCCGTTACTTTCTTATTGGACCCAGACCAGACCAGATGTGCCAAGGTTTCATTCAAATCAGTAGACGGAACAAAGCTGCTGAAATCAGTTTCAACCCTGATCATGTCTGCTGCCCAACCAGCTTGGAGACTACCTACTCCATCTAAACCGATTGCTTGTGCAGATTTGAGCGTTGCCATACCTAAAGCTTCCAATGGTTTGATTAAAGTTGCATCAAGGTTGTTCACTCTCGCTAAGAGTGCTGCAATTTTAACTTCTTCCCACAAATCAAGGGTGTCGTTTGAAGCTGGGCCATCTGTTCCAAGACCTACTGTCAAATCTTTTTCAAGCATTTTTTCTAAAGGTGCAATTCCAGAGCCGAGTTTCATATTGCTTACTGGACAGTGAGCTATCGCCACATTTGAATCGGCTAAAAGTGAAATGTCTTGATCACTGACCCACACACAATGAGCAGCTAAAACTTTCCCTTCAAATATTCCATTGTCACTTAGAATCTGAACGATACTTGAACCGTGTTGAGTTTCTAGTTCTGCACTTTCTTCACGTGTTTCTGCTAGGTGAATGTGGTACAACATGTCATTTGATCTAGCGAATTCTGCTAATTCGATACATGCTGGGATTCCTAAGTCATAAGCCGAATGTGGGCCTATACCAATAGTGATTTTCCCCTCTGGATCATGNTGACNATCATGTAAATCTTTCAGACTTTGAAGCCTTGAATCGGAATGTATGGAACTGAAAATGCCTGGCGTCATAACCAGTCTGGCACCTGACGAATTTACTGATTCGATTAGAGAATCCTCAAAAAGATACATCTCGCAACTGCTTGTAACCCCAGCTTTAAACATTTCCGCTGTGCCTAGGGTCATTCCCCAAAAGGCGTCGTCTTCGTTCATCCTCCCTTCCCTTGGCCACATAGCTTCAGTCAGCCATCTTCCCAGGGGTAGTCCATCTCCTGCCCCTCTGACCAAAGTCATCGGGGTGTGACAATGAGCATTAACTAAACCCGGCATCAAAATACCGCCTATATTCAGAGTTTGTATATCTGTTTCAATTTCAGTTCCTATGGGACCCACCCAGATGATTTTCCCGTCTTCGACGTCTAGTGCACCTGGAGAATAAACATTGTTTTCAGAATCGCAGGTGACGATAGTGTCGGCAATATAACGTTGAGATTGCATAAAAAAAGGCTAGTTGACAAAACGTATTTCTCTACAAATTTATCCAGCATTCGTCTTTTTATAAATTAAGTACTAATGTTCGAAGACCTGTTTAATTAGGAAAAGATGTCAGAGCAACAAGACGATAGAAAGCCCAAAGACAAAAAAAATCTTAGCGATAAGCCACCTTGGTGGGATACTTTTCCCTGGTGGGGAATCGCTATACTCGCCATCCTTTTATGGATGGGATATCAAATAGTCACAAAAGACAGCTATGACCTAGCATGGGAAAGGGTCATACCAGGCATAAGAATAACAATTACTGCCACACTCCAAGCCTTCGCAATTGCTTTGGCGTTAGGACTTTTAGCTGGAATGGGTCAGCTCTCAAAAAATGTCTTATCGCGTAACTTAGCTAGAACTTACGTTGAGTTCATTCGTGGTATACCAATACTCCCATTGATTTTCACTGTTGCTCTTGTCTTGCTCCCTCAAATCCAAGATGCTTTAGGCTTCAAGCTTTCATTTCAAATGAGGGCGACAGTGACTCTCGCGTTTATTTACGGAGCTTATATGGCGGAAATATTTAGGGGAGGTATCCAGTCGATTGCCATTGGCCAAGTGGAAGCGGGAAGGTCGCTCGGCTTAAGCAGGCGACAAACTATGAATTCGATTGTCCTGCCACAAGCAATGAGAGCGATTATCCCTCCTCTGGGAAATGATTTCATAGCGATACTGAAAGATACCTCTCTGCTCTCTGTGCTCGGTGTTCTTGAAATTACTCAACGCGCTAGGCAGTTCTCAGCTAGCACTTTCAAATTTCGCGAAGGGTACTTTGTTCTAGCATTTATATACCTTGTTTTGACTCTCGGTCTTAGTTTGCTTCTAGGGGTGCTCGAAAGAAGAATGACCCGTGACGACAAGAACGTCAGAAGTAATAGAGGGATCGACTGATGATATCGATTAGGAACCTTTCAAAGACTTTCAATAAGGATATTCATGCGGTCAAGAACGTTGATCTAGAAATTGATGAAGGAGAGGTAGTCGTAATTGTTGGGCCCAGCGGTTCGGGAAAATCGACGGTCCTCCGTTGTATCAATAGGCTTGAGGTTCCCACCGAGGGGTCAATAGTGGTTGACAACGTGGAATTAACTGATCCAACGTGTGATATCGACAAAATCAGAGCTGAAGTTGGAATGGTATTCCAACAGTTTAACTTATTTCCTCATTTGACTGTTATGGAAAATATTTGTCTAGCGCAGAGGAAAGTCAGAGGGAAAAGTAAAAGCGAAGCAAACGAAATGGCTATGAAACAACTTTTAAGAGTAGGAATTCCCGATAAGGCCGATTCCTATCCACGTCAACTCTCTGGAGGACAACAACAAAGAGTCGCTATAGCAAGATCTTTATCAATGGAACCAAAAATAATGCTTTTTGACGAACCTACTTCTGCTTTAGACCCTGAAATGGTGAAAGAAGTCCTAGATGTAATGCTTGAACTAGCGTCCGAAGGAATGACAATGGCAGTGGTAACCCATGAAATGGGCTTCGCTAAAGCAGCAGGTGACCGTTTAGTTTTCATGGATGAAGGAATGATTGTAGAAATAGGTCCACCCAGCCAAGTATTCGAAAATCCCAACGAACAGAGAACCAGAGATTTTTTTGACAAAATTCTTTATTGAATTCTTTTCTTTTGTTTTCAGCAAAATAGATAGGCTGAGTCATGAGTGTTGAAAAATCAAACCGTGACGAACCTGATTTCCCTCAACTCATAGCAAAAGGTCCAAAGGTTCTTTTACATGACCATCTTGACGGAGGTTTACGCCCTTCTACGATTGTTGAACTCGCCGAGATCTCTGATTACAAAAACCTACCTTCAGACAACATCGAAAAACTATCAAACTGGTTTCACGAAGGCGCTAATCGTAGAGATCTGGATCTCTATCTAGAAACTTTCACACATACAGTTGGAGTAATGCAGGATTCCTACTCCTGCCACAGAGTTGCTAAAGAATGCGCAGAAGACCTCGCACAGGATGGCTGCGTTTACGCTGAAGTTAGGTTTGCGCCTTCTCTATTTACAGAAAAAGGTCTAACAGTTCATGAGGTAATCGAATCAGTTCTATCCGGTTTCGCAGAAGGCTCAGAGGAAACTGATCTGGTGATCAAGACGATAATCACAGCAATGAGAACTAGTAGCGACTCTAAGTTAATTGCAGAGGCTGCCGTTGATTTTCGCAATCAGGGAGTTGTCGGTTTTGATATTGCTGGACGCGAAGTCGGCTACCCTCCAACAGATCACTTAGAAGCTTTTCAATTTCTTCAACGCGAAAACTTTCATTTCACAATCCACGCTGGCGAAGCTTTTGGTTTGGCTTCCATTTGGGAGGCGGTTCAATTCTGCGGAGCTGAACGCTTAGGACATGGCGTAAGAATAGTCGATGATATAGAAATGGACTCGTCAGGGAAGTATAAGCTCGGGAGTCTCGCTGCTTTTATCAGAGATAAACGAATACCTTTGGAGCTGTGTCCGACATCAAATATTCACACCGGTGCTGTGCAATCTCTAAAAGAACACCCTATTCAACTACTTAGAAACCTTGGATTCAGAGTTACCGTGAACACTGATAACAGACTAATGAGCGACGTTTCGATGACTTCTGAATTGGTTGCTTTGCATGAGACTTTTGGTTGGGATATCGATGATTTCTCTTGGCTCACAGTTAATGCCATGAAAAGTGCTTTTCTTCCATTTGATGAGAGAATTCATCTGATCGAAAATGTCATAAAGCCGGGCTGGAAAGATCTCTCCTGTAAATAACCTCATGGAAAGAGGAGTGAAAATTTGTCATGACTACTATTTCAGAATCAGAGTCACGTCTGATAGTTCAAGAATCAGGGATTCCTGTTTCAAGATGGAAGGTCGCTAATAGTCCTGGTGAAGCATTAAATGCGGCAAAAGAAATCGGTTTTCCGAACGTTTTGAAGCTAAACGGTTCTTCTATAGCTCACAAAACCGAACAAGGTTTTGTGAAAACCAATTTGAAAACAGAGTCCGACTTCACAGCTGCTTCGGAAGAGCTCTTAGATAACAACATTCCTGATAGCAATCTGCTTGTTACTGAAATGCTCTCGGGGTCACGTGAAATTATCGCCGGAATGATCAGGGATCCTCAGTTCGGACCTTGCGTGATGTTAGGTTTTGGTGGAATTTTGGCTGAAGCTGTAGCCGATGTTGAATTCAGACTTGCACCGGTCGACTCTTACGAAGCACGTGATCTAATTTCATCTCTTAAAACAAGCAAATTGTTGAAAAGCTTTCGTGGGGAAGAAGCTTTGGATGTTGAGGCGACGATAGACCTTCTCATAAAGTTAGGTGCTTTGGCTGAAGATGAGCGAATCATGTCAGTTGATTTAAACCCTTTGATAATCGTAGGTGGTCTACCTATAGCTGCTGATGCACTTGTTGAGCTAAAAGATGTGATTTCATGACTAAAGAACTTAGACCTCTTTTTGAACCTAAAGGTGTGATAGTTACAGGCGTTTCAAGCCACCCGGGTAAATTCGGTTTTGTTGCTCTTCATAACATTCTTTCTTGTGGTTATGAGGGGGAAGTTTTTGCGATTGGGCGTGAAGAATCGATCGTTCTAGAACAGGATGTGCTTACCTCGCTTGATTCGGTGCCCCAAGATGCGGCTGATCTTATGGTTTTATGTACTCCGGTTGAAGTTAATGAGGAAATGATAAGAAGAGCTTCTGAAAAAGGTGTAAAAGCAGTTTTCTGTGCAGCAGGAGGTTATTCAGAAACAGGTGAAGAGGGGTTGCAAGCTGAACAAAGATTAGTCTCTTTAACCGAAGAATTAGACCTTGTTTTAGCTGGTCCCAATGGACAAGGGCTGGTCTCTCCTCATGTTGGTCTTTGTGCTCAAATAGTGGCTCCTTATGCCCCTAAGGGTCGCATAGCTGTAGTATCACAGTCGGGTAATTTTGTTTCGAGTTTCCTCAACTATGCCAATCAGACGGGCATTGGGATTAGCAGATCTGTTTCAGCCGGAAATGCTGCTGCAACAGAGATAATAGATTTTCTTGAGTGGTTTGCCGTCGACCCTAAAACTGATGTCGCCCTTTGTTATCTAGAAGGATTAGATGACGGTCGCGATTTTTTTGAAAGAGTTAGAGCCATAACTAAGGAAATGCCTGTTGTGCTAGTTAAAGGTGGAACAACTATTGGGGGTCAAAGAGCTGCTGCATCTCATACAGGTTCACTTGCGAGCGATTCCAAGATTTTCGAAGGCATGGCAAGACAGGCAGGTATTACACATACTCAAAATATCGAATCGGCTTTTGAGGTTGCTGCAACTTTCGCGACTCAACCTCTACCTTCTGGTCCTCGGGTGCTCGTTTTGACAACAGCGGGTGGATGGGGTGTGGTAACCGCAGACGCTATCAGTCAAAGTTCTGACTTGGTTTTAGCTCCTCTGCCAAACGATTTAAAAGAATCGATTGATGAATTAGTGCCTCCTCGATGGAGCAAAAATAATCCAATTGATTTAGCAGGAGGTGAGACTAGGGACACGATTCCAGAACTTCTCTCAATTGCATCGAACCATCCAGAAATTGATTCAATCATCCAACTAGGACTTGGCATACAAGGAAACACAGCTAATCTGGTGCGTTCTGGCAACTTTTATCCAGACCATGGACTTGAGAGAATTGTAGACTTTCATGAGCGTCAGGAGAAAAGATATGCGGAGGCTTCAGTCGAAGCCTCTTTAACTTCAGGAAAACCTGTTTTGGTAGCGTCTGAACTAGCGGTCACTCAGCCAAAAAATCCCATGGTCCTGAATATTCGAGAGTCTAAACGCTTATGTTACCCATCAGCTGATAGAGCCGTGTCTTCGCTGAACCATATGGTTAGGTATTTGAATTGGCGAAATGGAATATAACTGACTTTTCTATTTCTCAAGGGATTGGCTAAATTGTTCCCTCGATGATTGATCACGTTTTTTCCGATGCGATAGGCGCTTTAAGAGACTCTCTCGAGTCTGCACGTCTTGAAAGACAGAATGCAGAAGAGAGTTTTTACACAGATCTTTTGACTGGAAGTACGATTTGGAGGGCTTCCTATAGTTTGCCCGGGGAAGGAATACCTCCTCGAATCCACTGCGATCTTGCTTTGGAATGGTCAACTCTGTCGCAGACCTCATACAGGCAGTGGTGTCAAGAAGGGGAACTAATTGACCCAGTAGAAATACTTGTGGGTATGGTTCTGAGGTTTCAACGTTTAGCTGAACAGCCAGATCCACAATTGTTCGTTGATAATTTACCTCTTGAGTATCCGAAGTTAGAAAACAGTTTTTTTGAAAGGTCAGGACCTACCATGGAAACGATTTATGAGACTGACGATAAGAATAAAGTCAATGACCTTGAATGGGCAATTGAAATTTCTTATGAAGGTTCTTATGAAATAAATTCGAAGATTCTCGAAGATAGTTCAGAGTTGGATATCCACTTCAGCCAACTCGGAATTTGGGTTTCCAGTTCTTTGGTCACACTCGGGGACTTGAGTTTTAAATTCTATTAATTAGCCAAACCAAAAAATATGAAATTAGATTCCTTCATCTAGACCTTCACGCATTGGTAGTAAGTCGTCGAAGTCTGAAGGACGGTTCTCTGCCTTTGCTGAGAAAGCTTCTTTCATGTCAGCAGGCTGGAACATGCCTGATTGCCAAGTAGCGATGTAATTTAAAGAATCAGCGGTCGAATGGTCTCTTGAATATGTGATCATCTCCTTGGATCCCCATATGGCGAGTGGAGACTTAGCGGCTATCTCTTCTGCAATCTCCATAACACCGTCCAAAAGAGACTCTTTATCTGAGTAAACCTCATTGACTAAACCAACTGATTTTGCTTCGTCAGCCAGCATTCTTCTTCCTGTGTATGCAAGTTCTCGACAGACACCCTCGGGAATCAACTTCGGAAGTCGTTGCAGCGTCCCCACATCGGCCGTCATTCCGATGTTTATTTCCTGTATACAGAAAAAAGCGTCTTCCGTGGAATATCTCATGTCACATGCTGTAACCATGTCAACTGCCCCGCCTACACAGCCACCCTGTATTGCCGCGAGAACAGGAATCCTCGCTTTTTCCAAACAGGTGAATGAGTCCTGTAAGTGAAGGGCATTCTCACGAAGGCCTGCTCTAACCCTTCCAGTTTCTGCTGCAGCATCAGCTGAACCCATTGAAAAAACTGCTAAATCCATTCCTGCAGAAAAATGCTTTCCTGTTGAAGCTAAAACTATTACTCTCGCTTCACCGCTCTTATTAATCGAATTTATGATTTTTGGCAACTCGACCCAAAAAGCTGGAATCATGGTGTTCAACTCTTCACCTCTGTTTAAAGTGACCGTTGCAACTCCTTTTTCAAGTGAAACATCAAAACATTTATATTCATCCATAAAAACAAACTAGCTGGGAGGAGTGAATATCACGACACCCTCAAAGTCTATAAAAGATGTTTGATTAACTTTTTGGGGTCATTTTTTAGTCGACAACCCAATTCAGTAATGACCTCCGATGCCATTATTGAACCAATCTCTGCACAAGTGATTAAAGGAAGTTGTCGTCCTATTCCAAAAATCACTCCACTAGCGAACATATCCCCCGCTCCAGTACTGTCTACAACGTCATCAACTTCTACTGCTTTAACATTAAATTTGTTTTTTTTCTCAACCACTAGAGAGCCTCTCGATCCCAGTGTCACAAATGCAACATCTACTTTCTTGGAAGCTTTCTCGGTTGCTTCATCCAGGTCATCAGTTTCGTAAAGAGAACATATTTCTTTTTCGTTGCAGAAAAGCAGATCCACAAATTCTTCTAAAAGCTCGAGCCAGTCTTCACGATGCCTTTCGACGCAGAAAGTATCTGATAGAGCAAGTGCGACCTTGCGATCTGCAGATTTAGAAATCTGCATAGCTTTACGTATGGCATCTTTAGATTCCTCTGTATCCCACAAATAACCCTCGCAGTAAAGAATTCCCGCAGAAGACACCAATTCTTCGTCTATGTTCTCTGGAGTTAAATGGGCGGACGCTCCTAAGAAAGTATTCATGGTTCTCTGTGCGTCAGGGGTAACCAACACTATCGAACGCGCTGTAGACAAACCTTCATCAGTCGCGCATGAGAAAATAACTCCTGCTTTAGACATTCCTTCTTTAAATACTTCCCCGGCAGAATCATTTGATATTTTTCCTATATAAGCAGCAGAGCCACCCAGTTCAGCAACTCCCACCATTGAATTTGCAGCAGAACCTCCGGGCGTTTCTGAACCTTGTGATAGCAGCCCGTACAATTCAGTCGAACGTTTTGCATCAACTAAATTCATTGATCCCTTAACAAGATTCTGACTGGCAATAAAAGAGTGATCTACTTCCGCAATTACGTCAACTATTGCGTTGCCGACTCCTACAACATCAAGTGAGGTGGCGTGATTTTTGTTTTGATTCATTTCTACTTTCTCAAACTGAAACTCTAAGTTTAGAAGTTGTAGCCACTAATTAAGCAGACTTATTCAGACCGACTTAGTATTTCAAATCCGCCAAGATAATCAACGATTTCGGCATCTAAATAATGAGTTCCACCTTGCGGGTCGATTATTTCACATTCAAATATTTCACCTGGATGGGCTACTCTAATCTCGGGAGAACATTTGATTGAGTTCTCAATGTTCAGATCATCATCCAGTCTTTCCTTTATCTTTTGAGCAAGCTCATCGGAACTGACCATTTTCAATCTGGGATTAACGACAAAAGAACCAGTGACATCAGGTCCCATGACCGACACAGTCACTGTTTTCCCTTCTACAGTCAATACGCAAGAAATGATGTCTAAATCTTTACTAATTTTCTCGGGACATCTAACTTCAGAAATCAAATGTGAATATTCCTCAAGAACTGCCCTTGGAATGGCTTCTTCGATGGCTTCAGGATCTAAATCAGACCTACTCTGAGAGCAGCTACACAGAAGAGTAAACGTTAGAAAGATTCTTAATACCCACATAACAACAACTGTTATTCGATTCCGCTAGCGAACTCTAAGGCCTCTTTCCATGATGATCCTTTTTCTATCAGTGACTTGAACTGCATCACATGTCGCGGACGATTAATTCCCAGAACCGCTCTTAATTTGCCTTCGTTGCCGTATATTCCTGTAAACCTTCCCTCCTGTGGGGAATCAACCACTACTTCGAATTCATCTTCTGGACTGCTAATGCCCGCCAGTTGAATCTTTCGGTCGAACTGGTCACTCCAAAACCATGGCACCGGAGCATACGGAGGGTGGTTTGTCTTGCCATGCAAGAGTCTCTGCGCAGAGTATTTTCCCTGTTCTACAGCATTATCCCAGTGCTCCAGCCTTATGCTTTTCCCGTAACCTATGTGATACCAACGAGCAACATCACCTGCTGCAACGATATTCGGTGCCGCCAAACACGTTTCATCGCAACAAACTCCATCCTCAATAGTGAGACCTGAACTTTCTAACCATTCTGTGTTCGGAACTGCTCCTATACCAACGACTACGAGATCCGCTTCAATTAAAGTTCCATCCGTTAAGAGGACACCCTCGACTTGATCATCTCCTTGAATTTCTTGCACTTCCACTCCACACTTCAAATCAACACCATTTGTTATATGAAAATCTGAAATGATACTCCCAACTTCCTCTCCTAAAACATGACAAAGAGGAACTTGTTGCGTTTCCAAAATTGTTACTTCAAGCTCTAAATTGCGTGCAGTTGACGCCACTTCACAACCGATGAAACCAGCACCTACGATCACTACTTTAGATTTAACTGATTTAAAGGCATCGCGTATTCTCATACTGTCATCTAAGCTTCTTAAAGTGTGTACTCCTTGAATCTCGTCACTGTTGGGTAATTGCCTAGCCCTAGCGCCAGTTGCAATAATCAGGCCATCAAAACTCTCTTTTACCCCTTCAATTTCTAAAGTCTGTGACTCAATATCGAGATTTGTCGCTTTACTTCCAAGTTCAAGTTCGATTTCCAATTCAAGAATCTTTTCTTCGGATATTAAAGAAAGTCTCTCAAATGGCATTTCCCCGTCCAGGAAATTCTTTGACAAGGGAGGTCTATCGTAGGGGGTGCGTTCTTCATCCCCCAAAATTTTTATTCGTCCTTTAAAACCTTCAGATCTTAAAGTTTCTGCGGCTCTAATACCAGATAGAGAGGCACCTACAATCGTTATAGAACTGCGCATTTTAAACTTTCTTTTTTAGCTATTCCTCAATCGAAATAGCTTGCTTTGGGCAACGTTGAACACTTTCTTCAAGGCTTGATCTACGATCCTCACTCGGTGTCTCTTCCAACACGTAAAGGAAGTCGTCATCTCTAACTTCAAAAATGTCTGGGGCTATCTGCATACAAATAGCGTTGCTTTCGCAAAGGTCAAAATCGACTACTACTCTCATTCGAGCTCCTTACTTCAGTAAACCGGTAAACGGTAAACCTTCTCTGGGTAACTACATATTAGGCAAAATTTTTAGTCAAGTCTCACTGTTAAGGTTTTTCGGACCCAACTACCCACATCGCGAAATACTGCGCCCCTCCCCCATATGCGTGACCAAATGATTTTTTAGCGCCATCTACTTGATGGTCCCCTGCCATGCCTCTCACCTGCAATGCTGCCTCTGCAAAACGGATCATACCTGAAGCGCCGATCGGATTAGAAGAAAGAACTCCACCTGAACAGTTAACCGGCAGTTGACCTCCTTCCAGACTTGTCGTACC
Organism: Actinomycetota bacterium; assembly: GCA_002721755.1. Classification (GTDB taxonomy): domain Bacteria; phylum Actinomycetota; class Acidimicrobiia; order Acidimicrobiales; family MedAcidi-G1; genus MedAcidi-G1. Next base: position 13,137 of record PBLL01000017.1, on the reverse strand, counting down.
GTCTTCCACCATTTTCCAACCTTGATCCAGTTCCGCAAAACCCAAGCTTTCCAACCACATCGGCTCATACCAGGAAAAGGGAACGTAAATCTCCACAGCATCAATTTCTTTCAGCGGATCGGTTATGCCTGCTTGTTTAAATACATCAGCTGCACACTCTCTACTCGCAAGTGGATTAACTTCGTCTCTGCCAGGAAAGTTATTAGACTCAGATCGCATAGCAGTTCCGTGCACCCATGCAACAGGGTTCTCAGCTTGATCACCTGATTTTTCGTTTCCTAGAACCATTGCACATGCGCCATCCGATGAAGGACACGTTTCCGAATAACGAATCGGGTTCCATAACATTGGAGAGTCAACGACTTCTTCGAAAGTTAATTCACTTTGGTGTAGATGGGCGTATGGGTTTTTCAATGCATGCTGTCTGTCTTTGAAAGCAACCATGCAACCTATTAATTCAGGAGCGCCAGACCTTTTCATATACTGTCGGATGATCGGAGAAAAATAGCCACCAGCACCAGCGTTTATTGAGACAGAAAAGGGTTGTGGTAAAGAAAGTGCCCAAGTCGCATTTGACTCAGATTGTTTTTCGAATCCAATTGTGAGTACTTTTTCATGCACGCGAGACTGTATTAAAGAGGCTGCCACTAGAGCAGTGGATCCTCCCACTGATCCGGCGGTATGGACTCTAAGAATTGGTTTTCCAACTGCTCCTAGGGCTTCAGCTAGATACAATTCTGGCATCATTACTCCTTCAAAGAAATCTGGAGCTTTACCAATAACCACTGCATCAATTTCTTTAAAGTCTAAACATGCATCTTCTAGAGCTCTATACGCTGCCTCTCTGCAAAGTCCAGCGATTGATACATCTCCGCGAGTTGTTGAGTATTTAGTCTGCCCAACACCGAGGACTGCTGTAAGTTCTGCCGACATCATTTGCCTTCCATAATGCATACAAGATTTTGTTGGAGACATGGTCCTGAAGTCGCATGTGCTAAACCTCGGTCTACTTGTCCGGAAATAATTCTCGAAGCCACTTCTGCGATTCTTATTAAACCGGATGCCATCACCGTGTCGGATGCGAGTGCACCACCTGAGGGGTTTATTTTTGTTTCATCTTCGAGCGCAAACTCTTTTTCAAGAATGAGTTCTTGAGCTGAAGTGATTCCATGGATCTCAGCTATATCCAGTCGATCACTGTTTCTACCGGCTTTTTCAGCAGCCAAGCTAGCTGATGGTGACCGCGTTAGATCTCTTGCACCCAGTGTGTGTGAATCGATTCTATGGTCTATTCCCTTTATCCAAGCAGGTCTATCGCAAAGTGAATCTGCCTTGTTGTCAGCTGCCAAAATCACTGCGCATCCACCATCAGCAATCTCTGAAAGGTCACTTTTTCTTAGAGGGTCAGCTATTGCCGGCTCGCTCATTAAATCATCTAGCGAAATATCCTCTGAGGACCTGACTCCATTGGGATTATCAAAGGCGTTTTTTTGACTTCTCATCGCGACTTCTGACATTCTTTCCAGACTTATCGACCCCTTGTCAAGCAGCGAACGGGCTTGAAGCCCTGCCAAAGAGAAACAGTCAGGCCAAAGAGGAGAAACATAATATGGGTCTAACTGGGTAGCCAGAACATCAATCACTGATCCAGCAGATGGTTTTCCATAGCTGTAAACAAGAGCAGTGTCTACTTCTCCTATTTGAAGTTTCACCCAGGCTTCATATAAAGCGAAAGCTCCGTCCATTTCAACATGGCTTTCAGAAATCGGAGGAACCGCTCCGACTGCATCCAGTGTGTGAACAAATGAGAAAGCCTGTCCTGCTAAAAAGTCGCTACTACCCGAACATGTGAAACCAATTTCTTCTTGTTTCAGACCTGCTGAATTTCTGCTCCGGCTTATCAGATCGGCCATTAATTGCACTTCATTGACTTGACTCAAAATCTTTGTCTGGTGGCTTGCAACAGAAATTACGGCTATGTCTCGAAAGTTATGGGATTTACTCATTTGTCATGATCCCATGCACGGTTACCTGCTTCATCGGGTGGGATGCTGGGTTCACCGGTAGGTTTCCAAAAAAGTATATTTTCAGCAGTATTCCCAAGTTCTTCTTCCTTTTTCCATACTGCTTGGACACGCATTCCTATGTGGACTTCGTCATTATCGCAACCAGCAACTAGTCCTAAGAAACCGACATTTGCGCCATCTAGATGAATCCATGCACTTACATATGGAGTATCAAGGTCATCTCGACCTGGGATGGGTAGATGTGTTACACAGAAATTACCTACATGTCCTCTATCTGGTAGTTCGACTACTTCATCTATTAGGACACCGTGTCTTGGATCGACTCCTCGAGGGGGAACAAAAACGGCTCCGTCAATGGGTGAACGGTGACCTAAGATTCTTTTTTTCGAATATGAACGCAAGTATTCCTGCACAGGTGGACTAGGTACAAAATCATAAACAAGCTTTACGGGACTTCGTATGGAACGAACTGGTTCCACTTCTCTTATTGATTCAGGAATTTCAACTTTCTTTGATAATGGTGACGGAGAGGGGTGTGATTCGGTCATATTAAGAGTCACTCTCCTCGACTTCTTTTACAAATCCTGTTAGATCAGCTATATGTCCTACACGTTCTTCTTCCCAGATAGCCGTGACTCTCATTCCGGTGCTCATATCCGAAGGAGAATCTACGAGCACAGCATGCAACATTGATGTATCCGCACCATCAAGTCTTATCAGCGCTAAAGCATGTGGCACGTTCCATGGAGACTGTGGGCGTGGGGGGTCTACCCAGGTCCAAGTATCAACAACTCCGCTTTGCGAAACTTCCAGCATTTCTGTTAACGGTTCACTTGAAACAGGGTCGTATTCAAGCGGAGGAACCAATACACCACCATCTTGTCGTTTGATGCCGAATATACGTTTTTCTCTCAGTCCGGTCATAAACGCACCTATCACATCTCCAGTGGTGCGAGTGAAAGGGTACTCAACAGTTAGCTCAGCCCTTAGGGGCTCTTCGGTTTCGCTCATTCTAAAGTCACAACTCTTTTAGATGATTAAAAGTCGATTACCTGTCTTATAACGTCAGCATCGCCCAAACTACCCAGGGCGTCGTTAACTTCATCCAGTTTTATTCTCCTGGAGATCATTCCATCAAGGTCCAACTTTCCGGACTTGTAGAGACTTAGGAAACGATTGAAATCTGTCCTGACGTCTGCACTTCCATACATTGAACCGATTAACGTTTTCTCTGAAAAGAACATTTCAAAAGCGGAAAGTTCGAACATCTCATCTGGTCTACCTACACCTACTATGCAGCAAGTACCACCACGGCGTGTCAGATCAAATGACTGTCTCATTGTCGAAGCTAAACCAATGCACTCTAGTGTGAAATCAAAGCCTTCACCTGCAGTTACTTCAGCCAGTGCAGCAGGAACATCATCTGGTGTGACACCATGTGTAGCTCCAAAAGCTTTAGCTCTCTCCAACTTCCCTTCATGCAGGTCGACTGCAACAATTTCGGAGGCTCCGGCTATTCGTGCTCCTTGAATGGCAGCTATACCCACTCCTCCTGCTCCTACGACCAGAACTGACGATCCTGGCGTGACTTTTGCTGTGTTTAAAGCTGCACCAACTCCAGTGGTTACTCCACAACCAATCAATGCCGCTATGTCTAAAGGAACATCATTGTCGATCTTTACGGTGGCTATAGCTGGCACTATTGTTTCTTCAGCAAAGGTCCCACATCCACAGAATGATCCAATAATCCTGTCACCTTGTCTGAACTGTTGATTTATACCCATTGCCATCAAACCATTCATGCACAAATTAGGTTGGTGTCGACCCGTGCAATGTGGGCAAGCACCGCACGGAGGAGAGAAAGCAATAATTACATGGTCCCCTTCTGAGACGTGAGTTACACCTTCGCCTACTTCAAGCACAATGCCTGCTCCCTCATGACCTAAAACACTGCCTGGCTCTGTCGGAATAGTTCCGTTCATCGCAGAGAGATCAGAATGACATACTCCGCTATGGGCTACTTTTAGTTTGACATCTCCGGGACCAACATCTCTTAATGTTAGATCGTCAGCAATAACAAGCTGATCGGTTGGCACAGTTTCAAGGACAGCTCCAAGCATTATTTCTCCTAGCAATTATCTTGTTAATGCAATGACCCTAACTTAGAAAAGCAAGATATATAAAGCCGATCAGCAAAATTTAATGTTTAAAGCACTATGTTTTTTTAAACAATTGATTTAAAGGAATGCCATGCTTCTTGATATAGGAATCACTACTGATTTGTCTTTGGTTCCGGACCGGGTCGTTGAATTGGCAGAAGCAGGATTTGACGGTGTATTTACTGCTGAAGCTAGTCGTGATGTGTTCGCTCCGCTTGTCTTAGCTTCAGAACACAGTGATCTTTTTTGTTATACCAACATCGCTTTGGCATTTCCGCGCAGCCCTATGCTTCTTGCTTGTACTGGTTGGGATTTACAACGATACTCAAAAGGTAAAATCGCCCTTGGTTTAGGTAGTCAAATCAAACCACATATCGAGAAAAGATATTCGGCAGTGTGGGAACGTCCGGTAGCTCAAATGCGTGAAGTGATTGAATCTATCAAGACCATTTTCGACTGCTGGTCAGAGGGATCAGATTTGAATTACCAGGGAGAATTCTACAAATTTAGTTTGATGACACCTATTTTTGTTCCTGATCCTATGCAATGGGAACCGCCACCTATATGGCTGGCAGCGCTTGGTCCTTTGATGACCAAATTGGCCGGAGAGCTTTCTGACGGGGTTCTTATACATCCTTTTAGTAGTCGTAAATTTTTGGATGAAGTCACTATCCCAGCTCTTTCAGAGGGAACAATGAAATCGGGTCGAAAAGATCAGCCGAAACTTATTCCTAACGCGATAATTTGCACTTACCGTTCTGAGGAAGAATATGAAAAAGCCATTACGGGTGCGAAATTTAACTTGGCTTTCTATGGCTCGACTCCTGCATACAAGGTAACTCTTGATGTTCATGGTTGGGGTGAGATGCAACCTGTTTTAAACCGTCTAACTAAAGAAGGCAAATGGAAAGAAATATCTTCGGTTATAGACGATGAAGTTCTACACACTCTTGCTGTTGTAGGCGAACCTTCTGAAGTGGGAAGTCAATTAGTCGAAAGATTTGATGATGTAGCCGACAGGGTAGGCATTTCTGTACCTTACGAGGCATCAACTGATCTTCTCGCAGAAGTTGTTGATTCTGTCAAAACTCAAACAGATAAGTGAATGTCACGACTTGATGAAGTCAACTATTCGGTCTTTGGGTCTTCCGATAATCGCCTTCAGGGAACCTGATCCGTCAATTTTACCCTTTACCACTAGTGGTCTTTGCAGAAGAGCTTTTTGATTCGAAAGCAACTCCACAACAGCCTTAATGTTGCCTACATAGTCATCTGCGACGAGCTCCATTTTCTTGAATTTAGAATCTTTGCGAACCAAATCTTCAACAGGATCCTCAAGACCTTTAATTATTCTTGTCAAAAGTTCCCCATCAGGTGGTTCTTTCATATAAAGAACAACATCTACCTCTATTCCCATTTCCTCAGCGACCGCTAAGGCATTTGTGGAAGAGTTTCAATGGGGGTTGTGGAAAATGGTTACGTCAGTCATTTCTTCACCTTAGCCCACTCAATATGTGAGCGTATTAAAGCTCCATTATTTTCAGTCCAACCTTTTGAAGAGGCATAATCTATCATCTGGCTAAATCCTCTTTCCCAACTATCGATCTTTTCAGGAACTACGTCTCTTACTGTTTCAGCACTCAACCAAATATGTTCATCGTCGATAACCTTGCTGCCTCCGCCTAGAAGTTCACAAATCTCAGATGCTGATTTTTTTTGGGAACACTGTATGTGGAACTTTTCGAAATCATTAGGAGAAACAATTTGAATATTATCCAGATCATCAATTACAACAATCAAAGCCTTTCAGTAGCCTTTCCACTCTGGTTCTCTTTTTTGCTGAAAAGCCGCAATGCCTTCTTTAGAGTCGTGAGTTGAAGCATTCGCTTCGACAGCCCAAGCTTCATATTCTGCCAGAGTTTTCCGATCCACGTCGAAAGAGTTGTTAACTAGCCATTTTGCAAACATGAAACTTCGAGAGGGTCCTGATGCTAAACGTTCAGCCCATTCACGTGATTTTGATTCCAACTCGATAATAGGAACTGTCCTGTTGCAAAGCCCCAGATCCAAAGCTTCTTCCGAAGAAATGTCATCTGCGAAGAACATCAATTCTTTTGTTTTCTGAATTCCAATTAATCGAGGCATGATCCATGCGCCGAGACCGTCTGGAACCAGTCCTCTTCGGGCAAAAATTTCAATAAACTTCGCACTATCTGAAGCAACTACCAAATCACTGCAGAATGCCAAATGCGCCCCTATGCCTGCTGCAGTTCCATTAACTGAAGCTATTAATGGAATCTCGCAGTCCAAAACGGACTCCATTAGTTTTATGCTTCCGTCAAGCATCATTCTTCTAATATCACCAGTAATAGTTTTAGGTTCGTTATCAGAAGGCTTGCTTGTCGAACTTGATGCACTTAAATCGGCTCCTGTGCAGAAAAACTTCTCACCAGCGCCTGTAATCACAGCGGATCTAATTTCAGATTGCCCATTGAAACTTCCAAGAAGGTCAATTAGCTGATTCCTCATTTCAGGAGTCAACCCATTACCTCTTTCTTGGTTATCTATGGTGATCCAAGCAACTTTTTTTTCCACTTCAAACTTGATCGATTTTTCGGTCATGTATAAAAGGTATCCAAGTTAAGCAACGGACAAACAGAAAGCTGTGTTAAACAGCATCGCTATTGCGTTCACCGGTTCTTATTCGCACTAGTGATTCAACCCCTGTAACCCAAACTTTACCATCACCAATTTTTTCAGTTCTTGCAGCGGCAACTATCGCGTCTACAACACTTTCAGCTTGGTCATCATCTACAACCGCTTCAACACGAGTTTTTGGTGTGAAAAGAACCTTGTACTCAGTCCCTCTGTAGGTTTCGCTATGTCCACCTTGACGCCCAAAACCTTGGACTTCACTCACAGTCATGCCTTGAATACCTAAACCAGCTAGAGCATCTTTGACGTCGTCGAGTTTGAAAGGTTTTATTACCGCAGTAACTAATTTCATGATTTCTCCAAATCTAAAACTACTAGTACAAATATGCTATGTATTAATATTTTTGTCTATTTATAAAATGTTGAATAATCTTTTTGTCAAATAATCAACGAGCGCCATAAACGGTTTCTGGCGGTGGGCTGTTTTTTGTCAACTTGTCGACCACACTACCTATCTCATTTACTTTGAACATTCTTCCTTTCACTTCTTCTGACTGCCCGTGTCTCCAGCCATCACATAGATTTATTTTCCCTCCTGAAATTTCAAACATTCTTCCTGTAACTGCACATTCTTTGCTTGAAAGCCAAGTTACGAGTGGAGACACATTTGCTGGATCTTTCTCATCCCAACCTTCTGGTGTTTCTGAATCATAGAAAATGCCCTCTGTCATACGTGTTCGCGCATCAGGTGCTATCCCATTTACTTTTACACCGTACTGTCCCCACTCTGCTGCACCTTGAATGACTAAAAGTGCTATTCCGGCTTTGGCTGCCGCATAATTCCCTTGACCAACACTCCCCATAAGACCTGCTCCTGAAGATGTCATTACAATTCGACCTTCTGTATCTTTTCCTTCTTTTGCTAAACCTCTCCAATAATGAACTGCATGGCGTGCAGGTGCTATGTGACCTTTTAGGTGGACCCTTATGACCGAATCCCAATCCTCTTCTGTCATGTTCGCCAACATTCCATCCCTAAGGAAACCAGCATTGCATATCAAAGCATCTAGTCTTCCCCTTTTACTTATGACATCTGAAATCATTTTTTCTGCTTGATCCCAATCAGCAACATCTGCAAAATTGGCTTCAGCTTCGCCGCCCATTTCTAAAATTTCATTAACCACCTGTTCTGCTGGTGAGGAACCGCTATCCTCTCCCTCGCGCGAAACTCCCAGATCATTAACAAGTACAAAAGCTCCTTCTGCAGCTAAAGCTAAAGCATGAGCTCTTCCAAGCCCTCTGCCAGCCCCTGTCACTATTGCAACGTTTCCCTCACAATATTTTTCGGACATCTCTACCCCCTAGCGTGTCACAGCAACCACAGAGCCACCTGTAGCGGTTACAAGTTCTTTTGGGGATATCGAAAAGACTGAATCAGGTGTTCCTGCTGCTGCCCAAATCTCTCCAAACTCCATTAGATGTGGATCTACCACTGTTTTAAGTGGAACGGTATGGCCTAAGGGCGGAGTGCCACCAATCGCATAGCCGGTTGCTGAGCGAACTTCGCTGGCTCCCGCGATTCTTATTTCAGTTCCTATATATTCAGCAAGTTTCTCTTCATCAACTCTGCGTGCTCCAGAGCAAAGTACAAGTATGGGTCTTACATCAGCCATGAAAACTAAAGACTTTACAATCTGGTCTATCTCGCAACCCACTGCAGCCGCTGCATCAGCAGCAGTTCTTGTGCCATCTGGATAACGTTGCACTTCTATTTCTAGTCCTGAAGCTTCGGCTTCACCAATGAAACGGTCAACTGCATTCATGCGAGCCATTTGGCTTCTTCCTCCTGAGATTATCGAGGCTCACTTGCAGCCTCTTCAAACTGCAATGCTACGGGGCAAATAACGCTCACTCCTCCTCGATGTATTAAATTATTTGCAAAAAATTCTTCGAAGCGGAAACGAATAATTATATTCTCATGCTCAAAGAGGTACCATTTGCTTAATGCTTCCGGAAATAGTCAAAACTTCGGCGAAAAATTTTGCAGACGAAACAGCTATTGAATGTGAAAAAGGCATCACTCTCTCATATCAAGAACTAAATGAAATATCTGATGAGGTAGCAGGCGGTCTTCTTCAAAGAGGTTTAAGAGAAGGATCGTTTCTTTTACTCTCAATGCCTACCAGTATCGAGTATCTACTCGCTTATATAGCTGCGTCAAAAATTGGTGCAATTTCCGCAGGGATCAACCCTCGTCTAAAAGCTTTGGAAAGAAAATCGATTAGCGAAATAGCAGAGCCGGATCTCATTGTTGCAACCGATGAACTAACAGCAGGAATTCCAACAGATATGTCTTTTGAAATCATAAAAATATCTGAGAACAAAGACAAAATACTTCAAGAACTACGATTGAAGGCATTTCAGTCTGAACGTCTTGAGAGAAATTCTGGTCGACCGGTATGCGTATGTTTTACATCTGGCTCAACTGGAACACCCAAAGGTGCTTTATTTACAAATAAACAACTTCTGGCAATTGAAAAAATGGATACGTCAGGTGCTTGGGGGTCTGGTGGCCACCTCGTCCCTAGCACTGCATTCGCTCACGTAGGAAGTATGACGAAACTTCCATGGCAACTATCACAAGGAGTGACTCTTCACATACTTGACAGGTGGAAAGCTAACAAGGTTCTCAAACTGGTTGAAAAACACCAGATACCTTCAATAGCGGGCGTATCAGCACAAATTGCACTACTCCTGAATGTAGAAGGTTTCAAAAATTATGATTTTAGTTGCGTAAAAGCAATTGTTGCGGGGGGAGGACCATCTCCTCCTTCATTAGTTAGAAAAGCAAAAGAAGGTTTTAATGCCCCCTATTCAATTAGGTACTCATCAACGGAATCTGGAGGCATAGGACTTGCTACTTCCCTCGAGGCATCTGAGGAAGAATCCCTATACACAATCGGAAAGCCACGCCCAGGTGTGCAAGCAAAAATACTGAACGAAGAAGGTCAACCTGTTGAAGCTGGAGAAGTAGGTGAACTTTTCCTTAAAACCCCTAGCGCGATGGATTCATACTGGCACGATGCAAGTAATACTGAAAAATTTCTTAATGATGGGTGGTTGAAAACAGAAGACTTAGCTAGAGAAAATACTCAAGGTTTTTTTCAACTAGCTGGGAGAACTAGTGAAATGTTCATAAGAGGTGGTTACAACGTATATCCACAAGAAGTTGAGTCAGTTCTGAATGACCATCCGAAAATTGAACAACTAGTGATAGCTCCGAAACCGCACCCGACTCTTGGGGAAATAGGAGTGGCTTTTGTGGTGCCTAAGGAGTCAAAAGACGTCTGTGCTCTAGATGAATTGATCGAATTCGGGAAAGAGAAATTAGCCGGATACAAACTCCCGGAGGAAATAAAAATCGTCGATGAACTACCACTGAAGAACGGATTCAAAATTGATCGTTTACTTCTAAAAAATATTTGTTTAGAAGACGCCGATTAAATAACTTCTTTATTTTTTACGTCTTGTTTCAATGACTTGTTGATCCGCCAATTCTTTCACAAGAGCTCGGTATCTATTAAGCCTTCTCTCGTCAAGCGCCCCTGAAATGACATCTTCGTTGACAGCACAATCCGGTTCGCTTCCGTGAGAGCAGTCATTGAAACGGCAATCTTTTGAACGTTCCTCCAAATCATCAAAGACTTTTTTCAGTGCGTCTTCTGCATCCCATAAGCCAATTGAACGTAGACCAGGAGTGTCAACTAAAAGACCTCCTCCGGGACAAAGCATCATTTCCCGAGTGACGGTTGTATGCCGACCTTTTTTATCACCAAGCCGCACTTCCCCTATTTCAGCTACTTCCCCGCCTATCAATGCATTCACTAAGGAGGACTTACCCGAACCTGACTCGCCGATCAATGCAGCTGTACGACCTGGTCTTATCGCATTTTTTATTCGGTTTAAAGTCGGATCCGAAGAGTTACTTGAATCAACAGCAAGAATTGGAACTTCTGGAGCAATAGCTTGGATTATTTGAGTTGTGTCCTGTAGTTGTTTGTTGTTCTCTTTAACTTTTGTAAGAACGACCATCACTTCACTTTGACTGTCCCAAGCCAAAGTTAAAAGTCTTTCTATTCGACCAGGTGGAAGCTGTCTATCTATGCCATGAACTATGAATACCAAGTCCAGATTGGCTACTAAAACTTGTTCCAATTTTTCATCTGAAGGGTCACGACGAGACAATTTGTTCTTTCGTGGCAAAACTTCATCAATAACCGTTCCTATTTCGGAAACCTTTGCCAATTTGACCCAATCACCTGTCGCAGGAGCAACTTTTCCCTGCGATCGAGTTGAATCCGATATAACTCTTACTTCCCCTGCATTTGTTATAACGTCGCACTCGCCACGGTCAACTCTTACTATCCTTCCAACGTCGTCGACTGACGCAATAAAACTTTCATCGAACCCGTAATCGTAAAGGTCAATAGGCATGCAACAAATACTAGATTAGAAATCAGCCGAGTCTCAATGTCTCAAGAGGCTCCAGACGTGCGGCCTTCAAGGAGGGGTAAAGACCCGCTACAACAGCTACTCCTACGGATACTGAACCCCAACCAATTAGAGCTGGGACGGAAAGAACCATTACGTAACCCCGTGTCCAAGCGGTCAACCAAACAACACCTGCTCCAGCTAAAGCCCCTAAGAACCCTCCTAAAATTCCGACTACAAGTGCTTCGAAAAGGAATTGGATTCCTATTGTCGATCGGGTATGACCTAATGCGCGTCTTATACCTATCTCCGAAGATCTTTGTATTACCGAAATAGACATAACATTTGCAATTCCCACACCACCAACTATGAGGGCTAAACCTCCCATGAGTTTCGTCAAATTGTTTAGGCTCTCATCGACCTGTGATTCAGCATTTAATAGGTCGGTTGGGACACTAGTCCTAGCTCCTTCGGGTCCTCCCAAACTGACTACTGTCGGTATCTCTTCTGCAACTTGCTGGGTGTTTGTGGGAGCACGAACATAAAGTCTGCTTGGATCTTGATTTTCGATTTCCCAATCATTTTCTGCTGTTGGAAAGGTTATAAAAACCGCGGAATCCATGGATGGTTCTAATAAAACCCAGTCAAGAACACCCACTATTCCATAATCAACTCCATTTAATGAAATAGTTCTAGATTCGCCTCTTAGGTAACCGTATTCGTCTGCTAAATCTCTTCCAATGACCGCTACTCGTGCGGCATTATTTGAATCGAACTCGTTCAGGAATCTGCCACTAACCATAGGAACTTCCATGGTTTTTGGAAGATTCAATCCAGTTGCTATTACAGGCACCGGAAAAGCTCGATAGTAGTCCTCGGCATCTTCAAATGGAAGCGTAACTATATTGGAGATTTGAAAAGTCCCTGTAACTGAAACTACGTCAGGTAGGCGGGCAACTCTGGAAATTGCATCTTCGGGTATTCTTGGATTTTGGCCAAAACCCCCAATTGAATCTTGCGCATTGGCAACTATCAAATCTGTTCCAAGTTCTTGTAGTTGCTCTTTTAAATAGCCCTTTGAACTTTCATTTATTCCTATTGCTGAAACAATCGCTCCGACACCTAGTATCGGGCCCAACAAAATTAAGAATGTTCTTACTTTACGAGCTGTCAAACCTGCGGCAGCTACCCTTACGAGGTCTAAAAGGTTTTTCATCTTTCTTCTCTCGATATGTCTTCCACGATTTCTCCATCTTTCATGGAGACGCGACGCTCAGTAGCGTCGGCTATTTCCATATCGTGGGTAACCAGACAGACTGCTCGTTCTGGAGATTTTAAATCAGCAAAAATTTGCATGATGTTTTCAGCATTTTCTGAATCGAGTGCGCCAGTAGGTTCATCAGCTAATACCACCAAGGGATCTGTAACTATCGCCCTTGCAATTGCTACGCGCTGTTGTTCCCCACCAGAAAGTTGAACTGGTCTATGCTCACTTCTTTCCGAAAGTCCTACTTTTTCAAGAGACTCAAAAGCTTTTTTACGTCTTTCACTATTGGATAGACCCCTATAAAGCAGAGCAGTTTCAACATTTCCTAAAGCAGTTAGGTGAGGTATCAAATGGAACTGCTGGAAGACAAACCCAATTGTTTGACCACGGAGTTGTGATCTTTCTATATCGCCTAGACCTGTAGATTCTGTTTCCTTTACAATTACCCGCCCAAAAGTAGGAACATCTAAGAGTCCCAGCAAACCAAGCATTGTCGATTTACCTGAACCTGAAGGACCGATTATTGACATGAAATCAC
>PBLL01000016.1 GCA_002721755.1 Actinomycetota bacterium | reverse complement strand
CCATCTCCGACTTGAGTGAATCTTTTTCTCCATCAGAAAAAAACTTGGCAACTGGGGAGACCATTTCAGAATTCTCTATTTTTATCCAGGCGAGACCTTTTGCTCCCCAATTTTGAGATTTTTCAGTTAATTCATCTAATCGACTTCTTGAAAATTCTGCTCCTCCTGGAACACGAATCCCTTTTATGCATGGAGCTTGAAATGCTCTAAATTCAGTGTTTTTAAACAACTCAGTAAGTTCCACTAATTCAAGTCCAAATCTTACGTCTGGCTTGTCAGAGCCGAAACGGTTCATTGCCTCGTGCCATGAAATTGATGGGATTTGATCAATTTTATGACCTGTGACGGTTTCTGTAGCTTTGGAAACCGCGGAAGAAACTATGTTTCTTATGTCCTCTCCATTAACAAAACTGGCTTCTATATCTAGCTGCATGAACTCGTATTGTCTGTCAGCTCTGAGATCTTCGTCTCGAAGGCACCTCGCAATCTGATAGTACCTATCTATACCTCCTAGCATGCAGAGTTGTTTGAAAATCTGGGGGCTTTGCGGTAGAGCATAGAAAGAACCCAGCTCTTTGCGTGATGGAACCACAAAATCTCTGGCACCTTCCGGGGTGCTAGCAACCAACATCGGGGTTTCGATTTCAACAAATCCTTGTTCTTTCATTGCTTCTCGTAAAGAACTATTCACCTCAGCTCTAAGTTGCAGATTTTTTTGAAGTCGATCCCTTCTCAAATCCACATAACGATGTCTGAGTCTTAAAACTTCATCTACTTCTGTCCTGTCATCTATTGGAAAGGGTGGTGGCTCTGATGAGGCTAGAACAGTCACTTCTAAACCTTCTACCTCTATGCCTCCTGTCTCTAATGATTCATTTACGGTTTCTGAAGGTCTTGCTCTTACTTTTCCTTTGACTTGAAGAACATATTCTGCTCGCAGATCCGCCGCTCCTTGAACCACGACTTGAATGACTCCACTTCTATCCCGCAAATCGATAAACGCTAAATGCTCTCCATGTTCCCTGCGTCGGTCAACCCAACCACACAGCGTTACTTCTTTACCTATATCCTCATTCCGAAGATCCCCACACCTGTGAGTTCTCATCGTGGTTTCATATTTCGTCATCTGAGTTTCTTTCTGAGGTCGGCAATCATTGATTCTGACGCAATTTCTTCTTGCCCGCCTTTGCCTCTTAGGTCTCGAATCGTAACAACTCCATTACTAACTTCATCATCCCCTACGATTACGGCAATTTTTGCTCCGCTTTTGTCTGCGGCTTTCATCTGAGCTTTCATTGAACGATCATCAAAAGACCGGTCGACTTTAAAACCTTCCTGTCTCAACTCATCTGTAATAACAAGAGCATTTGCACCACCTGTTGTATCAACAACAAATATTTCCAACATGTGCTCTGGCTCAGGGAAAGATTTTTCAGCGTCACACGCCATCAAGGTTCTGTCTAAACCTAAAGCAAAACCGACTCCAGGTGTCTCTGGTGCCCCCATCTCCGCTGCTAAACCGTCGTATCGACCTCCACCCCCTATTGCATCCTGTGCAGCATCAATGCTTTCGGAAGTGAATTCAAAAGTTGTTTTGACATAATAATCAAGACCCCTTACAAGTGTCGGTTTGACAATATAAGGTATTGCCAACTTTTCTAGACCTTCTTGGACTTCATTGAAATGACTCTGCGCTCCGTCGGACAGGTGATCAAGAATGCTGGGTGCTTCTGAAATTACCTGAACATCTTCGTCACGTTTTGAATCTAAAACTCTTAGAGGATTGACAGCAAATGTGTCTTGTGATTCTTTGGAAAGAAACTCTTTTTGATTTTCCAAATATCGACTTAAAGCTTCTATGTATCTAACCCTGTCTTGTGAGGTTCCTATTGAATTCAGCTGAAGGTTTACCTTTCTAAGACCTAGAGCCTCGTAGAACCGCCATGCAATGGCTATCACTTCGATATCTAAATGTGGATCCTCTGGCCCCAGTGCTTCCAGACCGACTTGATCGAATTGTCTGAATCGTCCTTTCTGTGCCCTTTCATATCTAAAATTAGGTCCCGCATACCAAACTTTCCATGGTAGAGAAGGTCGATTCTCTACATAAGATCTGACAATTGAAGCTGTTTGTTCAGGACGTAAAGCTATGTTTCGTCCACCCTTGTCTTCAAAATCGTACATTTCTTTTCTGACTACGTCAGTTCCGTCACCTAGACGTTGAAAAACCTCTCTGTGCTCGAACATCGGAAGCACGATTTCTGCGTAACCCGAACTACCAGCAATTTCCGCAAACAAATTTATGAATGAACGTCTTCTTTCAGAATCTGGCCAAACTAGGTCTCTGGTGCCTTTGGGGGCACGGTACACGGAATCTTTCACAAGAACGAGGTTACTATTTTTATCCTAGTTGTCAGTGCTACTTTCAATTTGTTGTTCATCTCCCCCCGGAACCACTCGATATATGTCGTACACGGAATCGATGTCACGTATTACGTACATAAGTCTATTCAGATGTGTAGGGTCGCTAATTTCGAAATCAAATCGCATCCGCGCTATCCGATCAGAAATATTTGTTGAAGTTTCAACTCCGATCACATTCACTTGATGTTCGGACATTACATCACCAACATCTCTAAGCAGCCCGGGTCGATCAAGTGCTTTTATCTCAATAGATGCGACAAAATAACCATCTGAATGCTCATCCCATTCAACTTCTATTAGTCGATCAGGTTGATCATTAGATAACGAAGAAGCGTTTGCACAATCATTTCGATGCACAGATACGCCGCGACCTTTTGTAACAAAACCAATAATTTCATCTGGTGGAACTGGGGTGCAACATCTCGATAGGCGAACCATAAGGTCACTGAATCCTTCAACATGTACGCCAACTTTTGTTGAGTCTCTTCTTTCTCTCTGCGGATGGAAAACAGTTGCTTGTTCTTTGAAACGTTCTGGTTCTAGATCATCTAAAACTTTTTCAATTTTTCCTACTACCGAACGAGCTGAAACATGATGTTCGCCAATTGCAGCAAAAAGAGCATCAAGGTCCACATAGTTCAAGTCCTCTACTACCGCTGCTAACATTTCACCGTTTAGTGTTTCTTTGACAGGCAAATCAACTCTTCTCAACTCTCTCACTAGATCGTCATGTCCTGTGTCGATTGCCTCGCTTCGTCGTTCTTGTGAGTACCACTGTCTTATCTTGCTGGCTGATCGGTGTGATGCAACAAACTGTAACCAGTCTTTACTCGGAGCGGCTTCGCTCTGTTTCGATGCAACTATTTCAACCGTTTGACCCGAAATAAGCCTGGTGTCTAGAGGCACAAGACGCCCTTCTACTTTTGCCCCTACACACCTGTGACCCACTTCTGTATGTATCGAATACGCGAAATCAACTGGTGTGGATCCAATGGGAAGTGTCACGACATCTCCTTTTGGAGTAAAAATATAAACCTCATCTTGTTCAAGGTCTGTTTTGAGATTCGCCATAAACGTATTTGGGTCAGCTGTTTCTTCTTGCCATTCGACCATCCGTCCCAGCCATTCCATTTCATCTGAGGGGCTTTTGATCTTGTAATCCCAGTGTGAAGCAATGCCAAACTCGGCACGTTGATGCATTTCTCTGGTTCGAATCTGAAATTCTGCTTGCTTTGCCTGAGGACCTATAACTGTGGTGTGTAACGATTGATAAAGATTGAATTTCGGCATTGCTATGTAATCTTTGAAACGTCCCTGCACAGGTTTCCATGTTGCATGGATGGTCCCAAGAGCTGCATAACAATCTCTTACGTTTTCAACAATTACTCGTATTCCCACCAGGTCGTATATTTCATCGAAAGGTCTTCCTTTGACAATCATTTTTTCATAGATACTCCAGAGATGCTTTGGTCTTCCCGACACTTCTGCTTGAATCCCCATTTCACTAAAACGTTCTTTTACGTTTGCCACCAATTGCGTCAAGTACATGTCCCTCTCTGGAGCGCGGTCTTGAACCATTTGAGCAATTTCGCTGTATCGCTTTGGATGAAGAGTTGCCAATGAAAGATCCTCTAGTTGGACTTTGACATCTTGCATTCCGAGTCGATTTGCAAGTGGAGCATATATATCAAGGGTTTCCTTGGCGGTTCTCTCCTGTTTGAAATCAGGTAAAGCAGCGAGGGTTCTCATGTTATGCAAACGGTCTGCCAGTTTTATTACCAGCACTCTCAAATCTTTTGCCACAGCAACAAGCATTTTCCTCATGCTCGCAGCCTGCTGGTCCTCGCGTGAATCAAAATTGATTCTGTCCAGTTTTGTAACGCCATCGACTATGCTCGCTACCTCAGACCCGAAATCTCTTTCAAGATCGCTTAAATCTATTTCCGTATCTTCAATGGAATCGTGTAATAAAGCCGCTCCTATAGTTATGTCGTCAAGACCTTGATGGGCGACGATAGTGGCAACGGCAAGAGGATGATGGACATAAGGTTCTCCTGACTTACGGGTTTGTCCCTCGTGCGCTTGTAGTGCAGTCTTGTAAGCACGTTCTATAAGATCGACATTTCCCTTGGGGTGTCTTTCAAGGTAAGCATCAATCAGGGCAGATGTTTCATTACTTTTTCCTGAGGCTCGTCGACGCCACGGAACAACTCGACGCGTAGCCACCATTTAACGGCGCTTCTTTCGTGGTCTGGGAGCAATGGAACCTGATCTCTGAACTGGACTGGGTCGTCCACGCGCTGGACCTCTGACTCCTTCGATTCTCTCGGATTTCTTTGTTTCAAGCGGTTTGGAGGCTTCCTCCCTGTCAATTCTTCGAATTGAAGTGTGCTTTACTCCTTTTTGTTCAAGCCTGTTCTTAACTTGTTGCCATCTAGCTTCTTTCTCTTTGAGAATGGAAACCAGTGATGCTGCTAAAAAAATCGAAGAATATGACCCGACCAGTATCCCTACTAGTAGTGCGACACTGAATTCTTGCAGAGTTGTTGCACCCATTATTATTGAGCCGATTACAAGCAGTGAAAGAATTGGCAAAGCTGAAGAGATACTTGTATTTATTGACCTCATTGCTACTCGATTAAGTGCGAGATTCATCAGTTCTGTGTAAGAGTACTTTTCAGTAGCACCTAACCGACCGGTTATTTCTCTGACTTTGTCGTACACGACGATCGTGTCATAGAGGGAATAACCCATGATAGTCAGGAAGGCGACTACTGTCGCCGGCGTTATTTCGAATTGAAAAATAGAGTAAACACCAACACTGATGATTATGTCGTGAATTACTGCAACAAGTGCTCCGAGCGCCATCTTCCATTCAAGACGGACTGTTAGATACACGGCTACTACAACAAAAAACACAAGTAGCGCTTTCGTCGCTTTGTTTGTTACATCTGAACCNCAGGTTGGTCCAACTTGTTCAAAGTTCTCTACTTCTCCTATCCGATTTTCAAGCAATTCTTTAAGTTCAGTAGCCTTTTGAGGATTGGCTATATCNGATCTGATTCTGATTATGTCGGTATCAACTTTCTGAACTCTGGAATCGGATGCCCCGACGCTCGAGAGGATTTCTCTAGTTTCTGAAACTGTTGTTTCCGAAGTACGAACTTCGTAAGAAGTGCCTCCTTCAAAATCCAGTCCTAAGTTGAGACCACGAAAAACGAATGAACCTATACCGAGAATCAAAACTAATGTTGAAGCGATAAAAGCTTTCTTCCACAGCTTTGGAAAATTGACAGGATTCTCACCCAGATAAAGACTCTTTAAAGTTTTCATACAGTTTCCACCTGAGTAGAACTTGTTCTGTATCTCGACTCTCCTACAGCACCACTTGCAGGTAAGCCAAATCTTTTAGGGTGATTTGCGAACCAGTTGGTTCTTGCCAGTACTTTGACAATTGGACCCATAAAAAAATATGTTGCAACTAAATCAAGTAAAGTCGCTAATCCCAGATAGAAAGCAAAACCTTTCACTGCTCCAACTGTCAGCCACCAGAGCAGAACTGCGCCTATCAATGAAGCGACATCAGCTTTTACTATTGTCGAAAAGGCAACTGGAAAAGCCCGGTCAACTGATGAACGAGCCGTTCTTCCGTCGAGAACATCTTCTTTCAGGTGTTCAAAATAAACTATGTTCGAATCGACTGAGACTCCTATCGAAACAATTATTCCGGTTATTCCTGCAAGAGTGAGTGCTAACCCTTCTTGAGTGCCTAAATGGGCGATAATCGCCCACAGCAACGCTCCTGAAATCAACAAACTGGAAAGAGCCACTAAACCAAGAAGTCTGTAATAAGACAACATGAATAGGGCTACAAGAACCAGTCCTATAATTCCTGCTTTGACTCCTGCATCAAGTGAATCTTCCCCTATCGTCGCGGAAACCAGCTGAGTGTTCTCTGCTTCTAATTCAACTGGCAAGGAACCGTATCGTAATGCCAGAGCAACATTTTCAGCTTCTTCTTTTTCATATGCACCAGTGATCACGATCGCATCCCTTTGGAATTCAGGCGCTCTTATTTGTGGTGCTGTAATGATTTCCCCGTCAAGAACTATAGCCAGACGACCATTACTGAATCCAGGGAGTGTTGGGCATGAATCAGACCCAACATAGCATTGCGCTGAAATTGAGTTGAAAGCTTGAATACCATTTTGACCCTCTTTGAGAACAAGACTTATTTGCCATTGATAGTCGTAGAAATCCGCTCCGGCATCACTGAGTCCATCTCCTGTGAGAACACTCGGTCCCAGAAGGTAGCTGTATCCTGGGTCATCCTGTGAACTTAGAATGACAAAGTTTTCAGCTAAGTCTGAGTCTTTCGGTGTAATACCATCAGCGCCTACGACTGGATTGATTTCCCCAGTTATCGCTCCAGCACATGAGGCCAAAGGTGTGGAAGAATAATTGTTTCCTTCATTTTCTATGTCGCCATTTGTGACGGTGGGAAAAACATTGCAGACGGGTCTGAAGCGCATTTCAGCTGTTGTGCCCACTAATTGAAGGGCTCTGTCTTGATCCTTGACGCCAGGGAGCGACACCATGACCCCGCCCTCAATTCGTGAGATTTCTGGCTCTGCTACTCCTAAACCGTCAACACGATTACGGATTATCTCTACCGTCTGATCAAGCATGATCTCATCCGCAGGCTGAGTAGCGATGAGTCTAACCGAGACCCCTCCTTGTAGATCCAAACCAAGTAAAGGTTCGTTTTTCCAAAGAACCGTCCCAGCTATGGAGACAATAGTTAAGGAAATGATTCCTATCAGAAGGGTTAGTTGCCTACGCATAAAAAATTTCTAGTCAAATCAGTCTTCTATTGGACTCTCACCTAGATCTGTTTGAAATTTTCGCTCAACAGCAGTTCTCAGAACCTTGAGTTCCAGGTCTTGAGCTACTTCCAACCAAATAACTCCACTTTCTTCTTCAACTTCTTTAACTACTCCATGAATACCCGAGTTAAGTAATACTTCATCTCCAGGTGCTAATGAACGCACTAAAGCTTGTTGTTCTTTAACGCGTTTTTGTTGTGGACGTATAAGGAACAAATACATCAACAACATGATTACTATGAGGGGCAAAAATGACATTTCTACTCGCTAAATATAGGGGACACTTACACTGATAGCTTACGCTGTGTCTGGTTATTAAAGTTGAAACTTGGCGACTTCAACCCCAAATATCTAATGTTTCTTTTCTAAATTCTTGAAATTTGTTTTCATTTATAGCTTTTCTCATATTTTCCACAAAGTTGAAAAGCCATGCAAGATTATGCAAAGTTAAGATACGAGCTCCGGTCGGTTCATCAGTAGCCATCAAATGTCTCAAGTAGGACCTAGACCAATGGTTTGCGGGACTCTCAGGAAATCCTGGGTCAAGAGAGCTTTCGTCTTCAGCGAAGCGGGCGTTTCGAATGTTTATCTTGCCTTCTGTCGTCAAAACGGTTCCATGTCGAGCTAAACGCGTGGGCAAGACGCAGTCGAACATATCCACACCTCTCTCTACGACTGATATTAAACCCACTGGATCTCCTAACCCCATGAAATATCGAGGTTGATCTTTGGGAAGCAGATCGGTCACTACTGACACTGAGTCAAGCATCTCATCCCTACCCTCACCGACACTCAACCCTCCGATGGCATAACCATCAAAACCTGTATCCAAAGTCATTTTTGTGCTTTCGGCCCTCAGCAGCGGAGTTATTCCACCTTGCACTATCCCAAATTGGCTTTGTCGGGAAGAAGCATCAGGATGGTTGATGAACTTTTCTCGCCCTCTCTTTCCCCATTCGGCAGTCATCGAAACTGATTCTCTTATTGTTTCTTCTGGTGAAGGCAAAGCAGGACAAATATCTAAAACCATTTGTATGTCAGCGCCTAGATCAGCCTGTATTTCAGCCGAAGTTTCTGGTGTTAATTTGTGATACGAACCGTCATAAACAGAACGGAATGTTGCACCCTCTTGATCGACTTTTGGATCGAGTGAAAATATCTGATACCCACCTGAATCAGTTAGCGTCAAACCTTTCCACTTAGCGAATGAAGCAATCCCTCCAGCATTTTTTACTATTTCTGCTCCCGGTCTAAGCATCAGGTGATACGTGTTAGCTAAAACCACTTGAGCGCCCAAGTCACTCAAGTCAAGTGAAGACAAGTGTCGAACTGACCCTCTTGTGCCCACGGGCATGAAACAAGGTGTCTTGAACGAACCTGTTGCAAGTTTGACCGTGCCAGTTCTAGCTTCCCCATCCAGATTCTCTATATCGAAATCAGCTCTCACTTTTATCGTGCCTCTCCAGAGGTTGTCTTTTTACAAGCATCGCATCTCCAAAGGAAAGAAACCTGTAATTCTCTAATAGTGCTTCTTCATATAAGAGTTTCCATCTTTTCCCTAAAAATGCGTCAAGCATAATAAGTAAAGTTGATTTCGGAAGATGGAAATTGGTCAGCAAAAGATCAACAATTTTAAAATCAAAAGGACGTTTTATAAAAATATCAGTTCTCCCTTTTAACCTTCCTAAGGCGGCTGTTTCAAGTGCACGAACTGTAGTCGTGCCCACTGCGATTACTCTTTTTGCTTTGCTGCATTCTTCTAAAACATGTTTAGGCACCTCAAAAAATTCGGAATGCATTTGGTGATCTTCGATTCTTTGAGAACTGACTGGTCGAAATGTGTCTAGACCAACTACGAGTTCAACGAATTCAACTTTTGCTCCTTTTGCAACACACCTTTCAAGTAGTTCTTTTGTCATATGTAAGCCTGCAGTAGGTGCGGCAGCAGACTTTGACCTTTGACTGTATACAGTCTGGTATCTGTCGTTGTTATCTAATTTCTTATTTATGTAAGGAGGAAGTGGCATTTCACCGTATTTTTCAAATAGTGGAATTAATTCACCCTTCACCTCTAAACGAACTTTTCTTAAACCTCCCCCCTGGTCATCTAAAACTTCAATTCCGAAATCTTCACCAAATTTGAAAAACGTCCCTGTTGCGATTTTTCGACTTGGTTTAACCAATGCATCCCAATAAATTTCAGATTCGGTCTGCTCCAACAAAAGAATTTCTGCCTTTCCACCAGTTGTTTTTTTGGTATGAAAACGTGCAGGTAAAACCCGCGTGTTGTTCAACACAATTAAATCCCCCTGTTTAAGCATTTCAGGAAAATCGTTCATCGTGGAATGCTTAATTTGACTTTCTATATCTGTTAAAAGGCGCGAATCCGTTCTGACTGGTAGCGGTTCCTGCGCTATTGAAGCGTTCGGGAGGTCGTAGTCAAAATCATTGATATCCATTAAGCGTCATTTTAGAAGCTTTTATCGGTTTCCTAGTTGTCAAACAACGACCGGTTCTTCTCCGTTGGAACTGTAAGTCCTAAATGCTCGTAAGCAGAAGGTGTCGCCACCCTTCCTTTAGGTGTTCGTATGAGTAGACCCTGTTGTATCAAATATGGCTCATATACGTCTTCAACTGTGTCTTCTGGTTCACTAACACTAATTGCTAATGTTTTTATCCCTACTGGTCCTCCAGAGAATTTCTCACATAAAGAAACCAAAATCGCCCGTGAAGCTTTGTCCAAACCGAGGTCATCAACACCGAAAAATGTAAGCCCGTCGCGAGCAACATCCCCATTAACTTTTCCTTCTCTTTCTACTTGCGCGAAGTCACGGACTTGCCTTAGAAGTCGATTGGCAATCCGAGGAGTACCTCTTGATCGTTTAGCAATTTCAGAAGCTCCATCAGTATCTAAATCGACGTTAAGTATCCCGGCTGTTCTTTGAACAATAGATTGCAACTCTTCAGTTTCGTAGTAGTCAAGTCTTGCTGTGAGTCCGAATCTGTCACGCAATGGTCCGGTTATAAGACCTGTTCGCGTTGTTGCACCAACCAAGGTAAAAGGTGGTAAATCAAGCCTTATTGAACGCGCAGCAGGACCTTTACCTAAAACTATATCCAACTCAAAATCTTCCATAGCTGGGTAAAGAACTTCTTCCACAGCTCTTGCGAGTCGGTGTATTTCGTCAATAAAAAGAACATCACCTATATCAAGTTTGGTCAAAATAGATGCCAGATCTCCGGCTCTTTCCAGTGCTGGTCCGGAAGTGATATGAAGCTCAGCTCCCATTTCCATGGCAACTATGTGAGCTAACGTTGTTTTGCCTAATCCGGGTGGTCCAGCGAAAAGAAAATGGTCTGCAGGTTGTTCACGCTCCTTTGCGGCTTCTAGCATCACGCGGAGGTGACCTTTTAACTCGGATTGTCCTACAAACTCTGCAAGACCTTTAGGTCTCAACCCAATTTCAATTTCACTGTCAAGCGACTCTTTATTAGGGGAAAGTAATTCTTCGCGCATTATCGACCTCAAGCAGTAGCTAGTTTCTGAAGGGCTTCTCTTAGCAATATAGATGAATCATCACCTGCGAGATCGCCCAGCACTGAACGTATCTCTTCAGGAGAATAGCCAAGTCCGTTCAGAGCTTCTTGTACTTCCAATATCGCTGATCTTCCGAGTTCCGAATTGTCAGTTTCGATGGAAATTCCTTCAATTGGCATTTTCAAAATACTTTTCAATTCAACTAAAAGTCGTGCTGCAGTTTTTTTACCTACCCCTGGGACAAGACAGAGTGAAGAAATGTCTTCATTGTTTACAACTTGAAAAAGCTCATTCGGTCCGTGAACTCCCAGAACACCTAACGCTAAAGATGGACCTACTCCATGGGCTGTTAGAAGTGCTTCGAAACAGATCCTTTCACTACGGTCCAAGAAGCCGTAGAGGGCCTGATCGGCTTCTCTAATTAAGTGATAGGTGTATATGAATACTTCACTTCCTTCTTCACCAATTTTTACAGCAGTGGTCGGAGTAACGATTATTCGATATCCAATTCCAGCAGTCTCAATAAGAACTTCACCTTTTTCACCTTCAGAGAAACGTTCTAAAAGCACACCACGAACTGAACCTATCATCCTGCTGTAACCTTATGGTTTCTTGGAATTACCGCTAAATGGCACAAGGCGATAGCAACTGCATCTGCCGCGTCAACTGGTCTTAAGGGTGAATCGATTTTGAGTAATGTCTGAACCATTGCTTCTATTTGATCTTTTCCGGCACCTCCCCAGCCGGCAACAGCAGACTTAACCTCGTTAGGAGAGTACAAAGTCACAGGGCAACCTGAAGCTGCTCCTTCCGCCATAATCACACCCGAAGCGTGGCTCGTCTGCATGGCAGTCTTCGCATTTACTTGAAATAAAACTCGTTCTACAGCAATCTCATCAGGTTTTTGTTCGTCTATCAAAATACGGATGTCGTGCTGTAAGTCAGCCAGACGTTTTGCTAGTGAATCATTCGGATCAGTTCTAATGACACCTGCAGCTTCTGCATGGAGTTGGCGTCCCTCGCTTCTAACAAGACCATAACCACAACGAGACAAACCTGGATCTACTCCCAAAACGAACATATGTACGATTGTATCTGAACCTTGTGTTAGATGTTGGGATTACTTGAAAGTTCTGAGACTATAGGTTCTCTAAAACATCATCAGGAATGTCAAAATTTGCGTAAACATCTTGGACATCGTCATCATCTTCTAGAAGATCAACAAGTTTTAAAACCGCTCTGGCTTCTTGAGGGTCACTTACTTCAACAGTTGATGTAGCAAGCATAGTCACATCAGCATTTTCGAAAGAAATTTCAGCCCCCTCTAAAGCTTCTCTCAAAAGTTGCAGATCACCAGGTAAGCAAGTCAATCTCCAGCTTTCTCCTTCTTTAACAAGGTCCTCTGCCCCAGCTTCAAGAGCTGCCTCCATAACTGCTTCCTCATCTATAGGACTGGAAAAATTTATTATCCCTTTACGTTCAAATTGCCAAGCTACTGATCCCGGTTCTGCAAGTGACCCGCCATTTTTTGTCAATATCGTACGTATTTCAGAAGCGGTTCTATTTCTATTATCTGTCAGTGTCTCGACATAAAGAGCAACTCCATGCGGCGCGTAACCTTCATAGGTGATGTTTTCATAATCGACCCCTTCTAACTCACCTGTACCTCTCTTAATCGCTCTTTCAATAGTGTCTAGAGGCACTGAAGAATCTCGTGCTTTTTGATACATGGTGCGCAAAGTCGGATTACCGTCAAGATCGCCTCCACCTTGTCGCGCAGCTACCTCGACTTGTTTAATCAGTTTTGCAAAAAGTTTTCCACGTTTTTTATCTGCGGCACCTTTTTTATGTTTTATGGTTGCCCATTTTGAGTGACCCGACATCAAATAATCCTATTCGAAAAATAAACAATTAACTTTTTGAAAGCATCTCCAAAAATTCTGTATGAATCCGAGTGTCATCTGCCAATTCCGGATGAAAAGAAGTGACAAGCACAGAACCTTGTTTGCACATAACAGGTCTATTATTTACTTCTGCTAAAACTTCTACTTCTGAACCAACTTTTTCAACCAAAGGTGCTCTTATAAAGATTCCCCTAAAAGATCTGTCAAAACCCTTAATCGATAAATCTGATTCGAAAGAATCGATCTGTCTCCCATAGCCATTTCGACGAGTTTCAATATTCACCAGACCTAAAGGGTTTTGGTCACTTCTGCCATCTGTTATTTTCGATGATAATAAAATCATGCCTGCACATGTTCCCAAAATTGGCATTCCTTCAGCTGAACTTTCTTTAATTGCTTCAAACATCCCAGTGGATTCAAGCAGAAAGGACATGGTTGTAGATTCTCCACCTGGAATGATTAATGCTTCCACAGAATTGAAATTTTCTAGATTCCGCACTTCTATGGCTTCCACTCCGAATTGCTCCAGAGCTTTTACATGCAACTTAAACGCCCCTTGGAGTGCGAGAACCCCAACTTTCACTTGTACGCCTTACCAGCCGCGCTCTGCTAACCGAGTTTCTATTGAATCCATCTCTATCCCCGTCATTGGCTCGCCTAGTTTTCTACTGACTTTTGCAATAATTGAGGGGTCTAAATAATTTGTAGTGGCTTCAACTATAGCTCGTGCTCTTGGCGCTGGATCTTCACTCTTAAATATTCCCGATCCTACGAATACTGCCTGAGCACCCAACTGCATCACCAGTGAGGCGTCAGCTGGTGTTGCTATGCCGCCTGCACAGAAAATTGGAACAGGCAACTCGGCAGTTTCTGAGACTTCTTGCAGTAAAGGCAATGGGGCCTGGAGTCGTTTAGCCCAGTCAAAAAGTTCAGCAGAATCCGCCTGAGAGATTTTTCCGATATCACCAAGTATTGACCGCAAGTGGCGAACCGCTTCAACAATGTTGCCAGTGCCTGCTTCTCCTTTTGAACGGATTAAACAAGCCCCTTCTGAAATCCTTCTTAATGCTTCACCTAAATTCGTAGCACCGCAAACAAAAGGAGCGTCGAATTTCCACTTGTCTATATGATGTGCTTCATCAGCTGGAGTCAACACTTCACTCTCATCTATGTAATCAACTCCAATTGACTGCAGTATTTGTGCTTCAGCGAAGTGCCCTATTCTTGCTTTCGCCATGACTGGAACAGTTACAACATTTTTAATCTCTTCGATCATTTCAGGATCAGACATTCTTGCAACGCCTCCGTCGCGCCTTATATCCGCCGGTACTCGCTCTAAAGCCATCACCGCCACGGCTCCTGAATCTTCCGCGACTTTAGCTTGATTCGCATCGACGACATCCATGATGACGCCACCCTTTAACATTTCAGCAAGACCTCTTTTGACTAAGCGAGTCCCTTTGTCATGACTAAATTCGTCCATTCGTTAAGTCTAGAAGAATTTGGGAAATATAGCGTTCTAGAAGATTAAATGGTTGACTATTTCCTCATCCATTTAACAATGCCGCTTCAACAGGAGTCAGTAGTGACGCTTCTCCTAATTGCGCTAATGCAACCCATGTTCTCCCATAATCAAGGTTTACCAACTCTCCGGTATCATCATCGTAGAATGACCATTTCAAAACCTCAAACTGCCGATCCCATGTGATCCCAACTATCTTTCCATCTCTCAATAACCAGCCATCTCCATTGCCTGTACTCTGGGCTTGAGGTGAGTTCGGATCTGCATTTGATCTGTAGTAATCAACATAAAGCAATAGAACATTTTCCGAATTCAGTTGCGATCCGTTTGCATCCAATAAGGGACTACCGTCTTGAAAACGCTTCCATTTTGAAGACGGTTTATCCCATAGATACTCGATTACCCGACCCCCAGTTTCCCAGCGTATTCCTATAGTTGAAACTGCAGAATTTGGAAGAATCCCATAATCGAAAATTGCTGCTGGAGCTGAACCTGGAATATCTCCGAGCAAATAAGCAGGGTCTAGAACCCCGTCATAAGGTGAATTGCCTCTTGAGGCGTCACGGGAAAAAGCACCTGTACTGTCGAACTCTGCGCTTTGCCTGACGAAAGTCCCACTTCTTTCAGCTTCTTCTACTTCAGCCCCTACCCCTTCATTGCTACCCCAGTAGGCAAAATGGGGATTGCTGAGATTTCCTATGAGACTTATATCAGTCGATCTAGCTGAGCGAACTGGCGCTACTCTTTCCGGAAGTGAACTCTGATACACGCCTAAGAATCTTGTTTTACCAGCCTCTATAAGAGCTTCATAAACTACGTCAGCTTCTAAAAGCCCTTCATGTGGAAGTGAGTTAGTGTCATTATTTCCTATTTTCACTGCCAAAGCCGGACGAGGGATTATTCCTTCTTCGGCAGGCAGTCCGGTTAAGGGATGTCTAGGTCCAATCCATTCTTCCGGATTAATAGTCGTGGTAGATGCAACCTGAACTTCTTCAACTGTGGAGGTAACGGCAACTGGGGCAGTTGTAGAAGTAACTGTTGTACTAGTTGAAGAAGTGTTAATTGTATCAATAACAGCTTTTTCATTTCCCCCTCCACATGCGGACAAAACAAAAAAGGCCATAATCGCAAAACCTGAAGCTTTAACAAACTTTCGTTTAATTGAAATGCTCACATGCCCTCCAAAGCTAAGACTCTTTCTTCAGTTGATGGGTGCGTCCCTTCGCCTTCTATTCCTTTAGGGTCCATTAACCAAAGGTGTGAGGTTGTCTTTGGGGAATTTTCCATTTTCGTTCCCAACTCGCTGAGTCGCAAAAGCGCACGCTGAACACCTGGAGGATAGCGGGTTAATTGAGTTCCTCTGAAATCCTCATCCAACACACCGGTTTTATATTTCTTTCCTTTCACAAAGATACTCCATAAAGGAAACCTGAGAAAAAAAGCCTCTGCTGTCTTTTTCGGGAGACGATTATCAATACACTTTGCAATCAATAGAGCTAAAAGGCCTTCAATTTCAATCAAGTCCAACCCATCAACAGCTCCAGTAGTTATGACTATTGCTTGTGAACGTTTGTCAGCTACAGCAACCGCATTGCCTTTAGAGTTTTCGAGGACATAAAGATCTGGCTTATCTAGACCATGATTTACGCATATCCCTTCGATCGCATTATGTAAACGCGGAAATTGTCTTTCATTCGCAAGAGAACATTTAAAGGACCTAAGCACAAAACCTGCGGCTAGACGCATCAGAACAAAAACCGCAAGAAAAGTAACGATTAGGGCTATGGCCAGCGAAACAACTAAAGACATCTTTGCGAAAACAAAAAGAAGCAACCATAACAACAAGGAAAAAAACAAGAATGTGTGGAGAACTGGGGATCTTATATCTAAATTATTCATTTTGACCTAGATGTAAATACGTTTACCTCTGTTTAGGCATGTTACGCATTTATTTGAGGCAACTGTGGTCAATTCGCCAAGATCGACTCATAAGAGTTTAAATAAAGCCCTGCTAGACGTTGCATCGAAAAAAATTCAGCTCTTTTTACTCCTCTATCAATTAACTTTTCTGCTTGATCTGGGTTTCGAATAATCTTTTCAATCGCACTAGCTAAAGTTTGCGAATCACCCGGTGATACTAAAACAGCATCTTTGCCTCCACGCGCCACTTTCGAATACCCGGGGATGTCACTAGCTACTACCGGAGTGCCACAAGCCATTCCCTCCAATAAAACGACTCCAAAAGACTCTCCTCTCAATGAAGGTGCGCAAAATATATCTGCCCCTTTCATACGTGCGAGTTTTTCCTCTTCGCTGATACGACCAAGCCACTTGACTCTATGGTCCCCTGCCACTTGAACTTTGAGTCGCGTGGTTTCAGGTCCATCACTTGCAACCCACAGCTGAGTGTCTGACGGAAGATAAGACATTGCATCTAGTAATACACTTAAACCTTTTCTAGGTTCATGTCTACCTACAAAGAAAATTGTCGGAACTTCTTTTGACCATGGGTCAACTGAAATGCATCGATCCACCTCCACGCCATTGAAAAGAATCTCATAATCCCCACCGAGAGCTGATCGAGCCATTTCTGCCGCGTCATCAGAGACTGCGACAGCATAATCTAAACGATTACGTAACCATTTCACGGGACTTTTCAATAAGTCATAGGCCAGACTTTTCCCCGCAGCATGAAATGTTCCCAACATAGGACTCTGCGACAAAAATAAGGAAGTAAGCGTAGGGCCAGGAGCTAATGGCTCATGCAAATGCAAGATTTCAAACTCCTCATCTCTTAAAGCTCTAATCGTTCTCAGTGCACAAGGAACATCAGGAGCTATTGGAGCAACAGAGCCATTTGCTGTCGTTGGGATACTCATGCCTAATGGTGTTACGCCTGTATCAGGTGGAGGCCCATCACACGGTCCTAGTACTCTAACGTAATGACCAAGACTTCTTAGAGTCTTTGCTAGACCTAAGACTTGTCCCTGGACTCCCCCTGGAATAGTCAGACTGTAAGGGCATATCAAACCTATTCGCATAGCGAATTTTACCCTAATTCATTCACTTAAACGAAAAATCAAGTTTTCCAAGCCAGCACTACCCACCAAGGGGGTTCGGGGGAAATATATGTGTCCCTTAAACCTGCATTCTCAAACAAACTATAAACCTGTTCTTTAGAAAATCGTTTTTCTATAGAGGTACCAAAACGGTCTAAAGAGTCATTTCGCATTACATAAAAAGATCGGTTTCTATATTGAAATAAAGGCATTTTTGAAGCTTCTAAGCCAAAAAAATCAACAAGTCGTGCAAATCTTGCCAATGGAAAATAAACAAACAAAGCAATAAGGTCCGTAATTACTTTCTTAACTTTATGAGGCAACTTTGAAACTATCTTTCTAACTGTTGAAACAATAGAAAAAAGAATTCTCATATAAAGAGAAGACTGACTTATGTCGTAATATAAATAAGCTAAAAATGGGGCTCCCGTTTTAAGCTTTGAAGCACAAGCATTCAAAGCACTCTGTGTGTCTGGGACACAGTGCAAGACACCAAGAGAGTACCCGAAATCGCAACTGTTTTCTTCAACGCAGAATTCATTTACTGACTCAGAGTGAAAAATGACATTGTCATGTTCAGACAATAACCCACGAGCCACTTCAATTGCCTCTGGACTTGCATCAACACAATGAAGCGTCTCTACTTTAGGCGCAACATACTTCGCCCAACGACCTGATCCGCACCCGGCATCAAATCCAACTGATTTTTCTGGTAAGGATGCCCAAGGGAAAATCGACATATAGCTTTGAAACATCTCAAATAGTTCAGTTTCATCCAATCTTTCATTGCTAAAATCACGCCACTCTTTTCCAAAATTTGTTACAACCCATTCATCGGTATTTCTATTTCTATTTTCTCTCATTTTTATAAGTCCTAGCCAAACTTCTTTTATTTAATGCCGATCCGAAGGCCAATTTGGTTGCATCAAATGCCACTGCTCTGGTGCCTTTCTAATCAACAACTCCATCTCATCTGCAATTATTTGAGTAATGCGTTGCACATCAGAACGAAATTGTCCTTTTCTTTCAAGAGAAATAGCCGGTCGAACAACTCCATGGCAACCATTATCTTTATTATAAACTGCCACAGGAAGCAAAGTCGCTCCCGTCCTTAAAGCTAGAGTTGCAGGTCCAGCTGGTAAAAATGTCTTTTCGCCAAAAAACTCAACTTCGACTGAAGAACCACCAACATCGCGATCCGAAACAAGCACGATAAGTTGTTTATCCGATATAGCTTTAAGAACTTGAGATCCTGCGTCTGACCCTAAAGATATTATGTCCATACCTAAAGCATTTCGAGTACGTTTAAACCATTCAAACAGTTCTGGCGGCTCGAGTGGCTCCACTACCGCGCTGACCGGGACATCCTTGATTTTAGATATCCATAAACCACCCCATTCCCAAGCTCCTAAATGAGGTAAAACCAAAATAACGCCTGAATCTTTTTTTAAAGCTGACTCAATAAACTCCCAACCATCGTAAGAGAAGGTGCTTTCCAACTCTTCTTTAGTCAAGTCGACAAGACGAAAAGTATTCAGCCAATAGTGCGCATATGATTCGAAAGTCTGACTAATAAAATCATTTAATTCTTTTCGTGAAAGCTCAGAATCACTTAACCGATTGGCATTTCTAATTACTTGATCTCTACGTTTTCTATCAATTCTTGCGGTCACATGTCCCAAAAAAGATGCAATACTTAATCCAATCTTTTTTGGAAGCTTACGCGATAATAAAGCTGCCAATTTGTAGCCAAAAAGGGCCAATGAGGCCAATTTTTCACCCCTAACGCTGTGAAGATCGGCGCGCTGCTAAACGCTGTCGACGCTCTTTTATACGATCCAAACGAAGTTGACGTCTCCTCTCTGAATTCTGATGAAACGGTGCTTCTCGCACTGCACTCGCTTGCTTCCAAACCTTGACAAATCTCTGCACGGCCGTAAAAAAGCTTAGAACTAACATGATCCACAAAATGACTATTAGAGCTTCTGAGAAAAGCAAACCGATTGCCAAGATAATAAATCTTTCCGCTCTCTCCATAAGACCACCCTTGGCTTCAAGACCTAATGACTCAGCTTTAGCTCTCTGGTAGGAGATAAGAAGGCTCACAAACATAACTGCTATCGGAAGCATCACCGTATAGCCAAGTTCATCACTAATTAAAAACCACGCGATTCCTCCGAGTAAAAGAGCATCAGTTATACGATCAGAAACCGAATCAAAGAACGCCCCTCTTAAAGAAACGGCCCCTGATGCTTTTGCTACAGGTCCATCAAGTGCATCTGAAATACCTGTCATCACAAGCAGAACAAATCCTAGACGTAAAGAACCTAATGCTATAGATACAGCAGCAGCCACAGCCATTAATATTCCAATAATTGTCACCACATCTGCCGTGACACCCGCTCTATGTAAATTTTTTCCAATCGGGCTCAAGCTTCTATCGACTACGTTGCGCCAATTTCCATCCAACAATTTATTCCACCTCAAATCAATGAGAATAAAAGACCCATTCCCACAAAATACATTTTAGGAGACAAGCACGGAAAAGAAGTAGACGGTCTTAAATTGATCAAATGAATAAAACTGTCTCTGTCAACTCTGCTATATCTCGAAATTTCGCTCAAAATGACTTTCGATGACTGAACCTTCCACAGCATCTATCACCACCAAACCCCTTTGATTTGGTGGCGACTCACTAGAGTACAAAAGAACCCGCCATGCAGGTTTGCTTCTGACCCCCCGCCAAACCATTTGCGCCGACGCGTGACCCACCGGGAAACCTGCGTTTTTACCAGCTTCGATCAAAGCACCTGTTTCATCAATAGAAAGCTTCCACCCAGCCTGCAAGTGATAAATACCAACTAAAACCAAGATAATCGCCGAAGCAACATAACCCCAATTAATCAAAGGGGAGGAATCAAATAATTTTGAAAATAGGAAAAAAATCACCGAAAAAAACAAATACAGAAAACCTGGTATACGTCGCCGACTGTTATCTGGAAATTGATATGGACCTACAAACCCATGAACGTCAAGGTCATCTGGAAGCTCATCAGTTACTTCTCCATCCTTAATTTCATCATTCATCATTCGACTCTAACGCTGTCACTCATGAATCTATAAATGAAATTAGTTTTGCTGCTGATTTACTAGGGTCATCTAAACCATCGATAGTCAACTCAGCCGAATCTCGAAATGGTTCAACAAATTTCTTATGCATAGGCAATACAGAAGCCTCAAACTGTTTTCTTACACTTTCTTCAGTTCTGCCTCTCTCATCCATATCTCTCGTTATTCTTCTTTTAAGCCGTGTTTCATCAGGAGCGTCAATAAAAACTTTGAAAGTCAAACGTTCCACAATTTCCGTAAAAGCCAAAATTAAAATTCCATCTACAATTACGAATTCTTTAGGTTCTATTTTTTCAGTTTGCTGCGTACGAGTGTGAGTTGCAAAATCATAAATTGGAGCGTCTATTGAATCGCCTCCACTTAATGAATCCAAATGTTCAATAAGCAACTCATGGTCTAACGAATCCGGATGATCATAGTTGACTAGAGCTCTTTGTTCGAAATCTAAATGCCCTTGATCACGATAATACCTGTCAAACTGTAAAACAGAGATTCTCTCATTCAGATCTTTTAACAACAGGTCAGCAATAGTAGTTTTACCTGAAGCCGCACCTCCCGTTATCCCTAGAAACTTCACTTCCATGGCCAACCGTTCTGAAAAATTTCTACTACTCGATCAGTATTTATAATGCTGGGACTTATAAGGTCCACTAACTGGGATTCCAAGATAGTTAGCCTGCCCCTCAGTCAATTCTGTCAATCGAACACCTAAGGAATCGAGATGAAGCCGAGCAACTTTTTCATCAAGTTCCTTATCAAGAGTAAATACACCCAACGTAAATTCTTTTGCTCTTTTATGAAGTTCCATTTGAGCTAAAACTTGGTTTGAAAAACTAGCTGACATTACAAAACTTGGGTGTCCAGTCGCATTTCCAAGATTAAGTAAGCGTCCTTCAGACAAAAGTATCACTGAATGCCCATCCGGAAAAACGAACTCATCTACCTGTGGTTTTATATTTATTTGTTTGACATCTGACATTTTTTGTAAACCAGCCATGTCAATTTCATTGTCAAAATGCCCGATATTGCCGACTATTGCCTGATGTTTCATAAGACCCATGTGTCCAGCGGTTATAACACCCTGACACCCCGTGGCAGTAATAAAGATGTCAGCTTCTTTAATTACTTGTTCCAAGGTGTTTACCTCATAGCCTTGCATAGCAGCTTGAAGTGCGCATATGGGATCTATCTCAGTCACAATCACACGTGCTCCTTGACCTCTTAAAGATTCGGCGCAGCCTTTACCCACATCTCCGAAACCGCAAACAACTGCCGTCTTGCCGCCTATCATTACATCTGTAGCTCGATTTATTCCATCAATAAGGGAATGACGGCAACCATAAAGGTTGTCAAACTTTGATTTCGTCACAGAATCATTGACATTTATTGCTGGAAATAAAAGTTCTGCCGATTCTTGCATTTGATAGAGACGTTTGACGCCCGTAGTTGTTTCCTCAGAGACTCCTTTAATCTGCTGGGAAATTTTTGTCCATCTTTGGGGATCTTCATCTAAAGATTTTTTCAGAGTATTTAAAAAGACAGTCCATTCTTCAGGATCCCCATCTTGTGCCTCAGGAGCCCCGCCAGTCTGTTCGAATTCTCTACCTTTGTGAACTAACAGAGTTGCATCTCCCCCATCATCAAGAATTAAATTCGGACCTCCATCTGGCCATTCAAAAATTTTTTGAGTCGCCCACCAGTACTCTTCAAGTGTTTCACCTTTCCAAGCGAAAACTGGCACTCCTTTTAGGTCTTCAGGATTGCCATCTGGACCGCAAACTACTGCTGCAGCTGCATGATCTTGAGTCGAAAAAATATTACAACTAGCCCAACGAACTTCAGCCCCTAAAAGCACAAGCGTTTCAATCAAAACCGCTGTTTGAACGGTCATATGGAGAGAACCTGCTATACGCGCCCCTGCTAATGGCTGCTCATCAAAATACTCAGCTCTTAAAGACATCAACCCGGGCATCTCGTGTTCGGCTAATCGGATTTCTTTTCGACCAAACTCATGCAGACTTATATCAGCAATTTTGTAATCATTTTTTATAGCCATACATACCAAGTTATCGTCTTAAGAAATAATTAGACTAAGCCTCTCCTCTAACAAGAAATAGAACCCCTGAAGTATTTACTACATAGCTTTCATTTTCTTCGTCAATGAGCAAAGCTTCTCCTTGTCGCAGGTCAACTTCCTCATCAAATTTAACTGTCGCCAACCCAGCCGTAGACAAAATTAAATCATCACCTGTTGAATCGCTTATCTCAACTGTCGTATTTTCAATTCTCCTTACCGTCAATTTTTCAGTTGGACCGCTATACAAATAATCCTTTTCGCTGGGAGTTTGAATTGGGGGCAGTTTTGCCTGAGTGTCCAAAAGAGAAAGAAACTCACTTTTGTCTACATGTTTGTTTGTCAAACCAGCTCGAATCACATTGTCTCCATACTCCATAACTTCAACTGCCATTCCTTCAAGATAGACATGCACCATTCCAGGTTTAACATGCAGAGCATCACCGGCATTAAGTTCGTAATAATTCATGAATGGTAAGAGCAAAATAGATTCGTCATTCCTGTGAAACTCACAGATTTTTAATATCTCCTCTGCGGTTTTGTCCCAAGAATTGCCTATTTTTTCGCTACAGCGTTTTTCTAAATCTAAAATGCATTGATTCCAATTCCCTGAAAGGACTCTCCCAATTACTTCCTTCCAGCTCTCAGACCCGTTTGAAAGTAAAGGAGCATAAATTTCTTCCGGTAAATTAAATTGACTAGCCGCTTCGATTGCCTCATTTATTTCACGCAAACCGCAAAATGCTTTAAACGGAGTTACGGCACAAACCAATTCTGACTTTGCTTTTTTATCCCGATAAGAACGT
>PBLL01000015.1 GCA_002721755.1 Actinomycetota bacterium | reverse complement strand
GAAGCGACAACTCCGGATGAAGCTAACGCTCTTCTAGCTGAAGTTTGGTCAGTCGTTGAAAAAAATGGTGGAGAAAGTGTTTTAACTGGTTCAGATTTTGCACGCGGAGTAAACATTGCAATAACCAAATGGCCAGACGCTAACGCATCTATGAAAACTGAAGTTGAATTAACCGCAAAAGGTTTACTTGAATTTCTTTCAGCTGGTCCATTTATGGAACTAGAGGAATGGTGGCCAATTTGGCAAGAGGCGATGAGTGATTCATGAAAAAATTAAATAGTTTGGAGAAGTTGTAAAAGACCGCCCTAAGGGCGGTCTTTTACTTTTTCAAGATCATTTGTTTACTATTTTCAGAGCTCTTCATTTTTAACTATTTGCACGCGACCTGTGATTTCCGAAGGGTAAATTTTTCAAAAAAGTATGACAGGATATATGCATGACTTTTCCAATATCACCAGAGGATTTGAATAAAGAATGGTTGAACCAGATATTACGTGAAAGCGCATCCTTGTCTGAGGGTGAGAAAGTAGAGAGTTTTTCATATGAAAATATCAGTGAAGGCGTGGGTCTATTAGGAGTAGTAGTTCGTGTTCACCTTTGCTATAACGAGACCGTTAGGGGTCCAACTTCTTTGGTTATCAAATTTGCGACGGACGCACCAGAAAATCGCGAACTGGCAAACACGATGAATCTTTATGAGCGCGAAGTCATTTTTTTCAATGAAATAGCTAAAGGTCTAGATATTCCTATTCCTAAGTGTTATTTCGCTGCAATGGACCATTCTTCAGGTGGTGACGTGATAGTTCTTGAAGATCTTTTCGAATATTCTCTAGGCGACCAGATCGGAGGGATCACGGCAGAACAAGCATTAATGGTCGTTGATGTCGTGGCACCTTTGCATGCTAAATATTGGGGTAAAGGTGAAGAAGTTTTTCCAGATATGCAACGGATCGACTCAGAGGACTTCATTGAACGTTCAGCTGCCTCCTTTTATGCATCGTGGGAAAAAGCCTTAGAACGTTTTCCGGAATTTTTCCCAGATGAACTAAGAGATGCATTGCCGGCTTATGTGGATGCCATGGAAGACATCTACCGAGAGATGGGCAACCGTACTAAAACAGTTATCCATGGAGATGTACGAATGGATAACGCTTTGTTCGGAAATGGGGTTCAGGGGTTACTACCGGTCATACTCATTGATTGGCAAAACATTATGATTTCCAATCCCTTATATGACATTGGGTGGATGATGTTCACGAGCCTTCCAGTTGAGACTCGTCGTGAATGTGAAAAAGACGTTCTGGAGCGATACGTTGCACAGTTGAAAGAAGAAGGTGTGCAGAATTATTCAATTGAGCAATGTGAAAAAGATTACGATGTCGCCCTGCTTTTTATTATTCATTTCACAATACTGATAGCAGGTTTATTTGATATCAGCACGGAAGAGAAGAAACGCTTAGCTGAAACCGGTCTTGAACGTTCAATCGCAGCCTTTTTTGATCGGGACTGTTTGAAACTTATTCCTTAAGTCTTCAATCAATCAGTTAGGGGAGAGTGGAGAGTGCTACCAGAAATTTAAAGTTCTTCCGGCAGCAGCAATAATAAAAAAACAAGTAACAATATGCATAACTATCCAAAAAGTTCTGAAACCCAACGCACGTTTCACACTTCTTTGAGTGATGGGCAAGAATTCTGGTTCATCGTCGTCAGTCATACCCAATGGCATACCTACGGTTCTCGACCAGGTTC
This sequence comes from Actinomycetota bacterium, assembly GCA_002721755.1. Lineage (GTDB taxonomy): Bacteria > Actinomycetota > Acidimicrobiia > Acidimicrobiales > MedAcidi-G1 > MedAcidi-G1. The sequence goes on along the minus strand of PBLL01000015.1, from coordinate 114,351 downwards.
TCAACCATCTGCTATGACCACTCATCACTCATTTATAACTTAAAAAAAGAAAAACCCCCCTTCTAAAATGAGATGGAAGGGAGGTTCTATATCCAATGTTTATAGAAGCAACACTGGATTTAAAAATTTTCAAACTGAGAAAGTAAAAAAGCAAAACCTGCCCTTAGAGTCGTTTAGCAGTAAAAAGGTCATACTTAAAGATGTTTGATTTTGAAGAAATTTTTCATATTGGAATTCGAGTTCCAAACATTGAGACCGCAATGGAGGAAATGGGTGAATCATTAAACGTAACGTGGGCAGAGTTGGTGGAAAATCCTTCACAGGGTCTTTGGACCCCAGACGACGGCCAGCAAAACATCCCTCTAAAATTTGTGTACTCATGTGAAGGAGATCAACATCTGGAACTGCTTGAAGGCCAACCGGGTTCTTTCTGGGACGGAAATGAAAATCCCGGAGTTCATCATTTTGGTGTTTGGGTGGACGACGTAAAAGTAGAAACTGAAAGGCTTCTAGGCCTTGGATGGGACTTGTTAGGAGCTGCCAAATCTCCAGCAGAAGGTTTTGGAAATATGACGTATCTAGCTCCTTCTAACGGAACAATATTGGAGCTTGTCGCTTCCATCAACAAACCTCGATTTGAGAGATGGTGGGGCGGAGGATCGTTTTATGATTGAAGTGAAAAAGATGATTAGATGGGTCTTTGGTTACTTCAAATTCAATAATTTTCTTTTCCCTTTGGAGAGGTTTTCAGCCACCTCATACCAGCTTTCATAAACCAAATCTTTAATTTCTTGTTTTCTACGCAAGATTTTTAAGTCCACTGAAATCCAATTTTTCCAAACCTTAAGTTGACTCATTCCATCGATAGCGTCAGATAGCTCAAAAAAATCATTCGACACCCGTACATTTAAGATGCTTTTTTTCTCGGAAAATATTGCAAAAATCGGACCTTTTTTGTCGAAAATCCTAAACACTACAATTTCCTCACCGAATGGATAGTCTTCAATTGTTTTTGGCATGGATAATGCAGCGATTCGGATTTCTTCCATCTATTCAGACTAGTAGTTCACCTCTATCAGGCACCAAAACCTAACTCTTCTCTACTTGGTCTTCTATATTTAATTGGTATGAAACTTAGAGCAATTTTACGAACACTCCCTAAGTTGATTTGGGCTCCAGTTAAGATCCGAAGATCTTCTAATGAACCTCCATCAGGTAAGGAGCATTTCGATCCTCCCACGCTCGCTGACTGCCCGTCAGAAGCAACCGTAATGGCAAAAGATGTACCTGTTGCTCACACACCACCTGGCGGTTATCGAGAGTTCCCTGCTCCGATTCTCTTCAAATGCGATGAACCAATAGTTTCTGGGGCGCCAGACTTAAGAGGTGTTTGGCAAGTTTACAAAGGACCTTTAAAAGGGCATATTGAACGAGTGGAACAAGCTGGGAACAGGGTTGTTATCACAGCTGGGGGAGTCATTCACGATATGCAAGCAGACGGAACTCTCGAAGGTGGAGTGAATGATGTGCACGCAGATAAAAGGGTGCGAATTTCCGTAGCAGCACGTTTTGAAAAGGGTCGTCTGAATCTTTACCCAGGTGGGCGGAAAATACCACTAGTGACTCGTTATTTGGATGGAGAAGAAATGATATGGCGATATGGCCCATATAAGAACCGCTTGAAACGTCTCAAATTTACAGAAATTGAGAATAGTTAAGTTATCTATTCATCTCAGGCGCATACTAGTCAAGAGTGTTGTAATAGATCATTGTTCCCTTCATTTCCAGATCAGGATAGGCGTCAGCTACTGCTTGCTCTGTTTGTGACCACCATTCATGTTTGCGAACAGCGTCGGTAAAAGCTCCGTACGATTCAACTGATTCGAAATCAACTGAATAGTGTGCAACTCCTTGATCTCCGCTTACTGGGCGCATGAACCTTGGGTTGCTAGCACCTAATGATTCGTGTATTTCTGCTGCTCCTTTTGCAGCTTCGACTAGAAACTTTATTGCTGCGGGCGTTCCTTGCCATGTTGTGACTGCAGTAATTTGCATACGTTTCCCTCCTAATTATCCTTTAAGAACTAATAGCAGATCTCTTTAATAAATAGAAAGTTGTAAAGAGGTTTCTTCGAAGTCAACTCCATCCGGTTTGCAGTTTTTTCTATTTTCTGTTTTATTCGTTCTGAACAGAAAGGAAATTAAATGCGTTCAGATTTATTAGTATCAGTTACTGCTCATCGTGCAGGCGATGCACGTGCAATTCTTCTACCGTTCTCTCTGGCTCATACAGGTCTTGCAATTATTCTTGCATGGAGTCCGTCAGGATTGGAGGATTCAAGTGTCCAACTTGCTATTGCGGCATGGACAGTTTTGGGTTCTCTATGGAGTGCGATGACCATGGACGGCGTCATAGCTGACTTGGGTGCAGGAGCAAAAGATATGGATGAAGAAATGTCGAATAGTCACGTTGGTCGCAACTGGGCAAAAGTTCCATTTGGGGCTTTGAGGGTAGTTAGTTTTGTAATGGTTGTTTTGATAGTTGTTGCAGAACTGATGGCTATCTACTAAAGCTAATTTAGACACTTAAGATTTTGGTCGTACCGTATTAAGCGGTACGACCAAAATCACAAGCATAAAAGGATTTTCTGCCTTGAGAAAGATACTTGCATTGTGGGGAGTGCCGAGATCAACGTCAACGGCTTTTGAGTGGATGATGAGAATGCGTGGCGATTTCGAGTGCTTCCATGAACCATTTGGTGAAGTTTGGTACCAAGGAGAAGAACCTTTATGGCCACGTGCAACTGACGACAGTTTCCGCACCCCAGGTCTGACATATGACAGTTGTTGGGCGAATCTTCAGAAGGTCTCTGCTCATGAGGCAGTGTTTATAAAGGATTTCCCTTTGTATCTAGGACCTGTCATGTCAGATGAGTTCCTTGGAAATTTTCGACACAGCTTTCTGATTCGTGATCCGCTAAAGACCCTTACTTCTATGTATCAAAAATGGCCTGATTTCCACGAGAAAGAAGTCGGTTTTATCGAACAAAGGCAACTTTTCGATCATTTGTGTGAATTGGACGGAAACCCGCCGCCTGTAATAGACAGCGACGATTTACTAGAAAATCCGTTTGAAATGGTAAAACTTTGGTGCGAAGCAGTAGATATAAGTTTCATCCCTGAAGCTCTTTCATGGGCTCCGGGCCCAAGAGATGAAGTCAGTTGGTGGGATGCTGGATCCTTTCACGAGAATCTTCGGAAATCTGACGGTCTTAAAAAACAACTAAGAAAAGAAATCAGCATCGAAGATGCACCGGAGAGAGTCAAAGAGGTGTACCAAGTCGTTAGACCTCACTATGAACACTTAGCGAAATACCGTATTACCTCAAAAAACGTTTAAGGGCAGCACGACGCCTGTGTCGAAGAAGTTCATTTCTTTCGGTGGCGGTAACACGTTTATCGGAAGAGGAAATAAAGTCGTTCAAAGTCTCGAAAGAGACAAGTGTCAACTTCGGAACCGGTGACTTTTTAGCTTGATTCCAACGGTAAGTTATGCAACCCTGTGTAGCACCAGTTGTATCAAGCCAGTTCTGGAAAGTCGACATCGCTTGACTCGACAGAAATTCCAATACTTCTATATAGCGACCTTAGAAGATGACGCAGACCCTCGACTCTGTCCGTATCACTACCTAAAGTTTTTGAGTCGATAATTGAATTTCCCGCATCAGAAAGTTTTTCACAAAAAGCCCGCCAAGCTTCTTTTAACTCTTCGTCTTGTCCACTCATACATACAAAAGTAGTAGATTTTGTTTGGTGAGATAAACCCGATTCGTTCNGAGNGTTTTTTTCAGTGATAATTGAANGAGGTTAAGGAGGGTCTTATGGCAAGTAAAAATTTCCCAAGCACAATCGAAGANGTAACACCCGNTTGGCTNAGCGACGTATTGCAAAATGCAGGNATGNCNGGAGTNGAAATNANNGACATNCAAGTTGAAGTAATAGGAGAAGGTGTNGGAATCATGGGTCTCCTATANAGAGCNAANCTNTCNTANAGNGANTCATCATCAGAAGGTCCNAATTCTGTAGTNATAAAAGTGCCATCACCTCATGAACAAACAAGNCATATAGCTCGAGCTTTCATGTTCTACGGGAAAGAAATCGGTTTTTACAGAGATGCAGCAAAAGACACCCCACTAGGTACACCNAACTGCTACGCCGCCTACCATGACCCGGAATCCGATGATTTCGTTCTAGTCCTCGAGGATCTCGAAGGAGCTGAAGTTCTAAGTCAATTGGATGGCTGCCCAATAGACAAAGCTCAATTCGCAATAGAAGAACTGGCAAAGCATCACGCGGAATTCTGGGAAAGCGATCGTTTCGAAGGAGACCTCGACTGGCTCCCATACGGATGGGATGCACCCTTTCCCCAAGCTATAGCTCAGGGTTTCGCCGAAGCTTGGCCTAGTTGTATGGACATGTTCACAGGCGATGTGTCCGAAAGGATAATAAAAGTCGGAGAAAAATTCCCAACGGTAACTGGCGAAATGATGGAATTGGCAGACAGTCCTATAACCATGGCACACGGAGATTTCCGACTCGACAATCTATTTTTTGACAATGCTGAACTCAAAGTAATCGACTGGCAAATTTGCATAAAAACTGTCGGTGGCTACGACGTTGGTTATTTTTTGAGCCAGAGTCTCACAATAGAAGATCGACGAAACCATGAAACAGAGCTACTTGAAAGATATCGAAACACTTTGAGTGGACTCGGTTTTGATTACCCTCAAGATCGATTAATGGAAGACTACAGGCGGTCCATATTGTTCTGTTTGGCTTATCCAGTGCAGGCATCAGCAGCAGCGCTAGTAAATGAACGCGCAGTCCAGTTGGTTACAGAAATGTTCAAACGTGTAACGACAGCAATCGAAGACCTTGATGCTGACGAATTTTTACCCTAACAATTGACTGAAAAATGTAAATGGTTACTTTTCTGGCGCTAACAGCTGCTGTCCTAGCAGGAACAGGAGATTTTTTCGGAGGCAAAGCAACAAAGAAAACAAATGTTGTTTCGGTTCTGGCGATTTCCCATCTTTTAGGTCTGTGCATAATTTTAATAGTTGCCCCTTTGATGGCAGAAGAGTTCAAAAGTGGTGACTTTTTCCTAGGTGTTATTGCATCAGGTTTCGGCTTATGTGGTTTAGCTCTTCTATACAGAGGTTTAGCCAGAGGACCAATGGCGATAGTAGCTCCAATTACCGCAGTCGCATGCGCGACTTTACCTGTAATCTGGGGACTTGTTTCCGGAGAAAAACTTTCTTCGACACAGTTTGCAGGGATCATCGTCGGGCTCATATCAATATTTCTAGTTTCCTGGATACCAGGCGAACGTACACCTGTTAAAAGTTCACTGCTGCTAGAAGCAGTAGTCGCCGGGTTAGCCTTTGGTGCTTTTTTCATAGTGATCGACGGGACGTCTCAAACAACTGCACCCTGGCCAGTTGTAGGATCGCGAGTCTTCTCAGTGTTAGCAATATTTTCATATGTGCTAATCGCCAAGAAAAAAATTAAACCAGAGGCAAATTCTATGTCTTTCATAATAGGGGCAGGGTTTTTCGACACATTTGCAAACGTTGTTTTGTTGGCAGCATTAAACAAGGGATTCTTGAGTTTGGTGTCCGTTCTAGCTTCCTTTTACCCAGCGGTTACAGTCCTGTTAGCACGTCTATTACTGAAAGAAACAATGGTTAGAAGCCAACTACTGGGTTTGGCAATGGGTTTAACTTCAATAGCACTTTTAGCAGTTAGCTAATCAACAAAGGATCTGAGCAGATTTGCCGACTTGCTATTGCCTGCGACTTTGATTTCCGAAAGATTTAGAAAATCTGCAAGAGCACCTAGTTCTTTAACCAACTCTGAAGCAACTAGTTCATGATCAGTATTTTTCTCAGGGAAAAACCCATTAACAAGTAGCACTCTGTCGGTTCTAAGACTTTTTAAGTCAACCCGAGCTACCAAATCCTCGTTCAATAAAAAAGGCAAAACGTAGTACCCGTATTTTCGCTTTTCTGCCGGGACGTATATTTCCAAACGATATTCATAGTTAAAAAGCCGTTCAACTTTCGGTCTGCACCATATAAGTGAATCAAAAGGCGACAAAAGTGCCCTTGCTTCTATTTTTTCTGGAATTGAAAAAGAAGAGGCGACGTAGGCTTCTTCAGTCCACCCCTCAACGTTCACTGAGAGGAGTTTCTTTTTTTCGAGAAGAGGAAGAACAGCCTCTTTTATATAGGAGGGTTTTATCCGAAAGTAATCAGCTATATCTCTGACAGTCCCAATCCCGTTGCAACGCGCAGCTATCAATATCAGTTCCTCTATAGCGTTTTTTTCAGAAAGTGTTGGGGAGGAAAGAATTTCATTTGGGAGAATCGATTCAAAGAGGGAATAACTCCTAGAGAAATTTTTGTCACGTCTTACGCCTATTTCACCAATCCTGAAAAGCCAGTCAAGTGCTTTTTGACCATCTGACCTTCCACTCCACCAAGAACCAGAACGATTTCTCGGTTCTTTTAATTCACTAGCGGCAATTGAGTGAGATGAGCGGACTTCACCTAAAACTTGACTTACATACTTCTTCTGAGAAGTCGCTAACTCAAAAAGACCTTGCCATGTTTCACCATTACGTGCACGAGCTTTTTTCCAACGTATAAAAGGTTCTGTTTCAACAGGTAGAACCGACGCTTCATGGGCCCAGGATTCAAAAACTTTTCCCGAGTGCCAAATCCATTCATCAAGTTTCAACTTGTCATATTTTCCTAACCGACTAAAAAAAACCAAATAATGAGACCTACACAATGCTTGAACCGAATCGAGTTGCACCAGACCTGTGTCATTGATTACACGATCAAAATGCTGTCGAGTAACATTTTTTACTTTTTTTCGATTTAAACCTTGTGCAGCAATTGCTAAACGTTTAGCGGAAGCAAGATCTATTTCTAAATGGGTTTGTCTGCTCATAAAATCTCCAAACATTTAATCAGATCTCCGAAAAAACGACCAAATAGAAATATCTGCCGTACGCTTCGGGAATGTTCAAAGAATCTGAACTGAAAGACTTAGACAAAAATGCCGATCTACAAAAGAGAACCCTTCGAACCCTTATGGCAGGTTTGGTGCCGGCAGGAGCAGCGATCACAAGCGCATATTCTGCCGCAGCAGTTCTAGGAGAAGAAATCACCGGAAACGAAACGTTTGGAGCTCTAGCAGCAGCATGCCTTACGACGGGAGCCGCACTTTCGACACTTCCACTAGCGAAAATAATGGCGGCGAGAGGCAGACGGCCTGGAATAGTTACAGGTTACGTAGTTGCAGTATTTGGAGCCCTGCTGGCGATGATCGCAGCTATTACAGAAGTCTACATATTTCTCCCAATCGGCATTCTTGGAGTCGGAGTAGGAAACGGCGCAAATTTAGCGGCACGTTATGCAGCTGCCGATTTAGCTCCTGAAGAAAGTAAAGCATCAGCTATAGGTAATTTGGTTTGGGCTTCCACCATAGGTTCAGTCCTTGGACCTTCACTAGGTCTGGGTCCAGCCAAAAAGGTAGGAGATTTTCTCGGGGCTCCGGAGCTAGCTGGACCTTATATTATTTCAGGGTTGCTTTTTCTTCTAGCCGCTTTAACTATTCGAAAATGGTTAAGACCCGACCCTTTAGTGGTAGTCGGTGGCATCGGGGAAGAAGGTGAGCAGAAGACTTCATTCAAAGAGGCTTTCAGAAAACTTTTTTCTTCACGAGTGGGGCGACTTTCGGTCGGGTCTATGGTCGTCGGCCACGTAGTAATGGTCGGAGTCATGACAATGACTCCTCTGCATCTCAAAGATGGTGGTCACCAACTTGAAATAGTTGGATTTGTAATATCACTTCACATAATAGGTATGTATGCCTTCTCACCACTCGTAGGTGTATTAACTCAAAAAATAGGTGCAAAATCTGTTATCGCTCTCGGCGGGCTACTCCTTGTGGTCGGAGCTGAATTGGCATCACACGCAGATCCCGAGGATTCAGTAGGTGTTTTTGTTGGACTTTTCCTTATCGGTCTAGGTTGGAGTTTTGGACTAGTGGCTAGCTCAACACTCATAGCAAGCGAATTTAAAGGCTCTGAAAAGGTCAGAATCCAAGGTTTGGCAGACCTAGCCATGACAGCCTCAGGCGGAATAGCTGGAATCGGATCTGGTTTGGTGGTGACACTCACTGATTATCAAACGTTAAGTCACTACAGCGGAATATTGGGTTTGTATCCGGTGATCATTGTCGTCTTATTCTCACTGGCGGAAAAATTTCGATAACTAAACCGAACTTAACTAAATAGGTTAGATGAGTAGAGAAGTTCCGATAACCGTGAGAACTGCGCCTAACCATGCAAAGGGAACAGGCATCTTTTTAGTTACCACGGCCTGAAGCGGTAAAAGTAAAACAGGTGTTGTCGCTGAAAGAACGACAACGATTCCTGTGTTGCCATTAGCTAGGGCATAAAGAAGAAGCGTCATTCCACAAACCATTGCTATAAAGGCACTTGAAGCCAATTTGATTTGGTCATATTTAACAAGAGGCGATTTAGCAAATGACCGTGTCCATTTATCAGTTCGCCCAGGAACACTCCACATTACAACTGTTGCTATCACTGCCCTGAGTGCGGCAACTGCAAGAGTGTCACCTCCATCTTCTAGAACAGGTTTTGCTGCTAAAGCACCAACGGCTTGACCCAAAGCTCCGACAGTTGCCCAAAAAATTCCCACAGCAAGCGAACCTTCTATCCTTTCAAAGACACCAGTTCTCTGAGAAGGGTTTCCGTATATCACCGCCAAAATGATCCCAGAAATAATAAGAGCCGACCCAATTAATGAAGATAGAGAAAGACGTTCATTAAAAAATATAGCTCCGCCCAAAGCAGCCATTGGAGCGTTTAATGTGAAAAGCATCCCGGTTCTGCGCGGTCCAATTCTCGACATTGCTGTAAACAGAGCGACATCACCAACGAAAATACCGACAAGTCCTGAAACGGCTATAAGTGCAGTATCACTAAAGTCAATAGAAGCCCAACCATCGTGGAGACTCGCTGCGATTACAAGCATTGCGCTTACATAGATCATTCTGATTCGACAAAAACGTGCACCTCCGAGTCGACGCGAAGGTTCAGCGGCGATCAAGCTGCTAACAGCCCAAGAGGTGGCAGCAAGTAGAGAAGCGAGTTGATAAGACAGAAATCCAAGTAGAGCATGCCTGCAAGAAAAATGAAAAGCGGGGATTTAAAAAGGCAAACAGACTATATTCACCTAGCCTTCAAGTGTGAAGAAAGTTAGATTTTTTAGAGTAGCGTCAGCAATCACACTTGTCGTCGCTCTTTTTTTCACTCAATCAGGAGTCGTAAAAGCCGATCAAGAAACTGTTGAAACTGGATACCCGACCGAAGGATTAGAAGATCTTATTTGGGCTGCTGATTACCTCGGATATGAAAATCCAGGAGAATTGCAAAAAGCTGGAGTAGAAGTTTTACGTTTCTTGCTAGTCGCTATAGCCCAAGCTTCGGGAAACGACTGTGAAAGCAATTTAAGCAACGACCTAGACCCGACAGGTCCAAATCGTTATAAAACAGTCTGGAATGAAGAAGAAATTGATGCTCTTAACTGGGTCGCAGACTACTACTGTCTGAGTGACTCCCAAACCCAAATGTTAGGTGCGAGTGTGCTTACTTTTTTGGCGGGACTTGACGCTTCCGTTAATGAAGAAAACTTAAATACAGACACTGCCAACATCCCGACTGAAAACACCGAGAGCAGCGATTTAGATTCCGCAGAAAGCAAATCGACAAATTCAGGACCAATACAGCTAAGCGTTAGAACAAGTAGTGACTCAGCACTTTTAAGTTGGGACACAACTGAAGAATTCCAAAAAGAAGAAACAGAATTTACAGTCCGATACAGACAGGTTTACCCCGCTCCTTACGAACTGATCGCCGAACCTTCTATTTCCGGAGAGATACTTTTTATGAGTGATCGTGATGGCGATTGGGAGCTTTACACGGTTAAAGCTGATGGCACTGATCTCAAACAGATCACAAATAACGAAGTCGATGACTGGTCAGGCGTTTATTCACCGGATGGAACACGAATAGCATTTGATGCGAAACATGGTAGTGCCGAAGGGGATATTTTCATTGTAAACAGTGACGGAACTAATCTAAAAAATCTTACAAGCAGTTTCGCTGAAGACGCATTTGCCACATGGTCTCCAGACGGGAAGCAAATAGTTTTTGAAAGAAAAATCAACGACACCTACAGACTCCACATCATGAACGCTGACGGAAGTCAAGTTCGCCTATTGAACGAGGTTAATACAGGTAATTGGTCAATCCCGGCGTGGTCTCCAATTGGTAATGAGATTGCTTTTTCAGGCTGGATGGATGGCGATACTGAAATCTACATTCTCAATGTTGATGATGATTCAATTAAGCAAATTACCAATAATGACGGTTTTGGGGATGCATGGCCGACTTGGTCTCCTGATGGGAAAAGGATCGCTTTTCTCAGCAACACAGACGGAGATGTAGAGATATTCACAATGAATCCTGATGGGAGCGATATTAAGCAGATCACACAAAACGAGTTAAATGAAGCCGAACCAGCATGGTCAAGAGACGGCAAGTACATTGCGTTCACAGCCCAGACAGACGGTGTGAACAGTCTAGGGCGAAGTCAAAATGAAATATTTCTAGTCACAGCTGACGGTTCAGAAACGTTTGGTCCCATAACAGTCGGGGAGCAGGCTAATTGGAAACCCTCACCTTCCACGACAATCACCAGGGCATCAAGTCGAAATCACCAAATAGTTGATCCAACTACATCAACTAGACGGCTTCACATCGTCGGAGCTGAAGAGGAAACACCCGGAGATCTTTCATTTCAAGTAGCAATAATGGACGGACCCAATCCAATGAATGATCAATACTGTGGAGGAACCTTAATAGATCCTCAATGGGTACTAACAGCCGCTCATTGTTTCCTGGAAGACAGCGGGTATACACAGGCTTCAAAAATTATTATTGGAGCCGGCAGGCAGCAACTGTCGACTATTGGACAGGAAGACCTCTTTCAAGCAGCTGGTATTTATCCTCACCCAGCCTACGATCGAGATGTCAACAACGACATAGCTCTTGTGCGTCTTTCCCGTCCAATCCCATCTGGCATTGCGACACCTATCCCATGGCTAGAGGACCCAACACTGCCGCATGACGGAACACCAATTCTTAAAACAGGTTGGGGTAGCACAGATATCGTAAATAAAGGCCCATATCCAGATGATCTAAAATCAACCGTGGTAAATGTTATTGGTGATCACGATTATAATTTCTGCGGCTCTGACACCGATTTTGTTGCAACAACCAGGATCTGTTCTGATTCGCCAGCACGAAAAGGAGCTTGCACAGGTGATAGCGGCGGATCAAATGTAGTAGAAATTGATGGACATTGGTTTCTGGCCGGTGTTACCTCCTATGGAATGACGGACGACTCAAACAGATGCGCCGATGATGTTGATGTGCTGACAAGGGTCAGCCACTACGATGAGTGGCTACGATCTCACCTTGGTTGGCAATGGACATGGATATCCGAAATAGATACAACAGAATATGAGATAGAAAACCTTGAAAGTGGTCTGACTTATGAGTTCCAAGTTCTAGCTCAGAATAATTCAGCAAAAACTCCCTACTCTGAGCCTGTTGCAGTCAGAATTGATACCCCACGAACAACTCTTCTAGATAAACCATTAGCACCCATTGGCTTAGAAGCTGAAAGTCAATCAGGCGAAGTGCTGTTGAGCTGGGATTACCCGCAGGAACTGAACGGAGTAACTTTTTCAATACAACACTTCGAAGCAGACGAGGAAACAAACACAACCTTGAACTCAGACAAAAATTTGGTTTCAGATAAGCAAAAAATTCCTATAAAACCAACTCAAGAGAGAATGATTATCGGCGGAGAAAAAGCCAGCATCGAGAACAATTCTCATATAGTTGCTCTGCTTGATCCTGCGGTATCTGACCCGGTTCAAGCAAAGGTTTGCGCAGGAACCCTCATAACACCGACATGGGTAATGACAGCCGCCCACTGTGTTGATGGGGGAGCAACGCCTGCAAGTATCGAAGTTTCTTCAGGATTCTCGGATCTTTCAAAAGTGCAGCAGTCAGACCGTTTAAAAATAAAAAGCATACGCTTACATGAGGGATATAGGGACTCTCCTTTAACTCACGACATCGCACTCTTAGAACTTTCAAGTCCGGTTGAATCATCAAACTCGATGTGGATCCCCTGGGAAACAGATAGAAAATTGCCTTTAGACGGGACAGAAGTAAAAGTAGCTGGATGGGGATCGACAGTCGCAGGTGAAAATATAAAAGAGATAAATCTGAGAGAAGCAACTGGTGAAGTTCAAAACAACCCATCTACAAACCGTTGCGGAGAATGGTCCACCTTTGATTCCTCGCAATGGCTTTGCGTCGGAGGAGAGCAAGGAGTCGGTTCATGTCTGGGAGACGGAGGAGGTCCCGTAACGACCGGAAGTGGACTGCCAGTATTAGTGGGAGTCATAGCTTGGGGACCGCAAGGCGATTGTGCCAATACGAAACTTCCTAACGTTGCGGCAAGACTGACCACCTATGACGATTGGATATCGCAAATAGTAGGCACTCCATGGAAGAAAGCAGAAGGTATAACCTGGTTTTCACACTCCATAAAGAAACTAAAAATCGGTCAAGATTACACTTTTTTTCTTACTGCGAATGATCAGATAGGTAGAAGATCTGAATCTGTTTCCGTGAGGATAACTGTCAAAGATTAAGAAAAATACACCTCTGACTCGTTATTGGCTTCTTTCTCTGGAATACTGTCGGAATGAAGAAATCTCAAATCTCAATCGCCTTAATCGTCACTTTTTCGCTTATTTCCACTGGATGTGGATTATTTGAGAGCAATGATGACGAAATCCAGACTCTTCGAGCCGAGCTTGTGCAATTACGCGAAGACGTATTGGATTTAGAAACCGAAATTGAGCTTTTAGCAGTTGCACCCCCACAGCCAGAACCTCTGATTGCAACCACTACAACAATGCTTGAGACAGAAGAAATTGAAGTTCCAACCACAACTACACAGCTCCCGACCCTTCCTTCGATCATCGACACAGTAGTTAATGACAGTGAAGTTGAAGCAATCTTGACGGCTTCCTATCAATGGGGACCAAGTTCAGTTGCCGAAGCTTTGCAAACGGTTCTCGGGATTGAGGCAGATGGGTGGTATGGAAATGGGACACGAGCAGCACATATTGCAGCTCTCGAGCAACGAGGTTTGTCAACTGACGGAGTTCCTAGTGTTCCGACAACAACAACAGAACCTCCTGAAGAAGAGTCAACTGAAACCGATTCAGCCACTACAGACGAAACAGCAACAGTTGACGAAGCAGAAACAGTTGCAGAAACGACAACAACAGTTGCTGAAACCACAACTACGACTGCAGCAGGTTAGCGACTAGTTAAACAACTCTGATTGAAATTTTGTCCAGACCCTCTGCGCCATTTGGTGCAGGACTGACAATGTTTGATGACTGAACAACACCATTTTTATCTGTTGCTCTTACCTTTATTTCGTATTTTCCCGGTTCAGCTTCCCACTTGTAAACCCACTGAGTCCAGGATTCACCACTTAAGGAAAGACCTAAATCACATTCTTTCCACGGCCCAGAATTAAACGAAACTTCCACTTTCTTAATTCCAGAAAGAGGAGCCCAAGCGACTCCAGCAACGACATGCATTCCTGATTCAATTTTCCTTTTCTGGGGAACATCAATTCTTGATGATATTTTGATTGGAGCCCGTTTAGACCATCCGCGAGGTATCCAATACCCATCGTTGTCATCCCAGGTGCAAAGTTCGATCCGTTTTATCCATTTAACAGCCGACACATAACCGTATAGGCCTGCTACTACCAGACGAGCTGGAAAACCGTGGATAATCGGTAAAGGGGCACCGTTCATACCTACTGTCAGCAGAGCTGTACGACCATCAAAAATGTTTTCAAGAGGGAAACCAGCTGTGAATCCATCAACAGAGTGGCACATAATCTGTTCAGAAGTGGCTAAGGGTTCAGCTTTTGAAACAATTTGATCCAATGGCACACCTGTCCAAACAGCGTTACCCACAAGAGGTCCGCCAATTTCATTTGACACACAAGTCAAAGTCACATTTTTTTTGACCAGGTCCATTTTCAGAATTTCGTCATATGAAATTTCATAAGGATTCCCAACAAGACCATCTACTCGGAGAGTCCAATTCGATGGTTCAATTGTGGGTACACGAAGGGCTGTATCTATCCTATAAAAATCTTCATTGGAAGTTATATAAGGGGAAATTCCTTCAATCTCATTCATCTCAGAAAAGGAAAGTAAGTCACCTCCGCCAGAAGGAGTCGTAGTCGTGCTGGCAAGAGGTGTTTCCTTAGGAATACTTTCATTTGTTAGTAAATCGTTGCCTTCTTTAACGTCTGGTAAGACAATATTTTCACGAATATTTCTAACTGTGTCATCTCGCAGAAGAACTCGACCGACTCCAGTTAAGGTCCCTGCAGCAACTGTCATTCCAGTAGCCCAATTAATGAATTGACGCCTATTTGCGTAAGTGTTTCTAGGATCTTCAACGTGTTCTTCTTCTTTCTCATTCAAAAGACTGTTAAGGAAAAGAAGTGATGAAATTCCTATGAGTGTTGCTGAAACGGAAAGAGAAAGAGCTGCAGATGTCGTAGTCAAGGGATCTCGGTTTAATGCCCAAGCACCAAAAATGCCAAAACCTATAAAGAGCAGGTAACTCTTTTCAGAATGTTTACGAGACAAAACACCTAGAATTCCACCAAAAATAATTGAAAGTATCGCTATGGAGCAGAGCAGTACAACTTTTTGGTAGTTGCCCAGTGTTTCAATGCTCCCTCTAACGACATCACCTGGAGTGATATCGATTATGAATTCACCGACAGCGTAAACCAGAGATGTGGTTCGATTAGTAACAGATGAGAATAGCTCACCAACAGACAGCGCTACAGCGGCGCTCACCATCCCAGCTAAGAATGGGCGCGAAAATAAGAAGGTCTTATTGTTCAATCCATCAATCATTCAAGTTAGACCTTCTATAATTCTTTCAATAATTTCATCTAGAAGACTTTCAGAAGTACCAAAAGTAAGACGGATATGACCTTGTCCACCAGTACCAAAATCAGGCCCATTTCCGCAAGCGACACCCGTCTTTTCTCTCAAGCTCTTAGCAGGATTTTCACCTAAATCAAATTCTGAAAGGTCTATCCAAGCCAAGAAAGTTGATTCAGGTAGAAACATTTTTGCCTCACTAATTTCATTTTCTAGTTTTGATTTCAGATACTTTCGCCGGTTTTCAAGAATTTTAATGATGTCTGCCATCCAGCTTGAGCCGGTTTCCCATGATGCAATCGTTGCTTCACAGCCCATACGGTTAGATCCTCCCAAGAGAAATTTTGGAACACTTAAAAGTTTCTCTTTCAAAAGCTGATTACCAGGTATAGCAACAGCACAGCGCAAACCGGCTAAAGCAAAACTTTTCGCACCAGATGTAACAGAGATTGTTATCTCGTCAGCTCCCTCAATAGTTAGGGTCGGAATATGTCTTGACTCCGCGTAAATAAAATCTGAGTGAATTTCGTCAGAAATTAGGATCAGGTCATATTTTCTTGAAATGCTAACAATTTGATTTAGTTCCTCTTCTTTGAGAACAACACCTGTGGGATTATGCGGATTACATAGAAGGAGTATGCGTATTCCAGAATCCTTTTTGAGGATTTCCTCCAGTAATTCCAAGTCGTATCGCCAACCATTTTCGGATCTAGTCAAAGGCCACTCAACGGATCGCCTGTTCGAAAGTGAAGGTAAGTCAAGAAAAGGTGGATAGGAGGGAGTGTTGTACAAAACTCCATCTCCCTCAGAACTGAAGGCTTCAACGCAAGCTGCTACACCTTGAAGTACAGTTACTGTTGATATAACCATCTCTGGATCCAATTTCCAAGAGTTTTGCAGTTGAGACCATGAGGAAAAAGCATTTGCAAGTCTCCTATCTTGATCGTGGTAACCGAATGCTTCTGAAGAAACCAATGCGTGGAGTCTCTCTTTTACGGCTGGTGGGGAACCGAAATCATGCTCAGCTATCCAAGCTGGTATGAACTCAGGACCGTATTTATCCCATTTGCGCAGACCCAATTCATATCGCTGCTTTAAATCAAAATTTAGATCCATCTGAGTGATCGTAGGCTTTCTTTGAAAGCAAAGTTGAATGCCGGAGAAAAAAGTTTTTTTTTAGATTATTTGTCTGAAAAATGAAGCGGAGCACCTGATAGCCCCAAAGAAGCTTCAGCAATAGTTTCACCCATTGTTGGATGTGCGTGGATGGTAACAGCAAGATCTTCTAAAGTCGCAGCTGTTTCGATTGCTAATGCTGCCTCACCTGCCAGCTCTGCAACGTGCTTACCTAGAGCTTGAAAACCTACGACAGTTCCCTCATTGTCAGCCACGATATTCACAAAACCAGAATCATCTCGCAGAGTTTTAGCTCTCGAGGAAGCGGAAAAAGGGAAACGGAAGGAGATAAAGTCCTTTTCATTGCTTGAGATTAAGTCTGGATCTATTCCGACAGTCACGATCTGAGGATCGCTAAAAACGACCATTGGTATGCAATTTGGTTCAAAAGCATTAGGAATTCCACAAGCTGCATCAGCCGCAACTCTGGCTTCCGAGGTAGCTTTGTGAGCCAAAGCGGGTCCCGGTGTAAGATCGCCAATAGCGAAGATATGTTCTGTAGCGCGACGTTGTGGATCAACTATCACGTGACCAGAGGGAGTTAATGATGCACCCGTTTCGGTGATATTAACAATCTCGCTATTCGGTCGTCTTCCAGCTACAACTCCCAATATTTCAGTGGGTATTGAGGAAGAACCACTGGAATTTTCTATCAAAAGTTCGTTTTTATCGAATGAAATAGCTTCATAACCAAGACAAATTCCCACCCCTAAAGAACGAAGTCCTTTTTCCAATTTTTTACTTAGATTTTTGCTGAAGCCGGGCAAAAGCTGTTCCTCTGTTTCGACTACAACAACTCGTGAACCTAATTTTGCGAAAACAGTTGCCAACTCAACTCCGATATATCCGCCACCTATGAGAGTGAGTTGCTCCGGTAATGAATTCCTAAAAAGTAGGCTCTCCGAGTCAACAATGCTTTCACCATCAACTGGAAAATTTGGAAGAGTTACAGGTGAAGAACCAGTTGCTACTATCGCGTCACGAAATTCAAAGTGTTCAACACCTCCGTCTGGATTTTCCACAGCAACCCTGTTAGGGCGCGTAAATCTCGCCGTGCCGGTAATAAGATCCACCTCAGCGCTGTCAAGCAGGAAAGACACTCCATTATTGAGTTCGCTAACCAGGTTTTTGAGATATCCGTAAATTTTCGCCATATCAACTTTTGTGGAAATTTCTACACCTAAATCATTTGTAGTGTTGTCTAGATAGGCGAGGTCTGCAATTTCAATGAGTGCTTTAGATGGGATACATCCGACATTCAGACAAGTACCTCCGATTGATTTGTTTTCAATCAAAGTAACTTTTCGACCCAAACGACTGGCATTTAAAGCAGCAGCGTAACCACCCGGACCACCACCTATGACTAGAAGGTCGACTGAAGAAGCTACTTCACCTACAACCAAGGAAAACTCACTCTGCGACTAAGAGGTTAAGAGGTTCCAAGAGGTCAGAGATGATTGAACTCTTGAAAGCCTCAGCAACATCGCCATCGATAAGTCGGTGATCAGCACCTAGAACAATTGGGATTGTGGATCTGGCTTCAACTTTACTTTCTACAACAATCGGCCTTTCTTCAATCTTTCCGATACCGAGAATGCCGGCCTGTCCGGAAGAGATTATTGGAAGTGCCCACCGGCCACCAAGTGATCCATAATTCGTGATCGTAAAAGTCGCTCCTTGCATCTGAGCAGCTCCGATTTTTTGTTCACGGGCAAGTTCCACTATTTCAGAAATTTTTTCTGCCAGTTCAAAAATATCTAAAGAGTCTGCTTTATCTATTACAGGCACTAAAAGACCAGAAGGTGATGCGACTGCAATGCCTAAATTTATTGAAGAAGGTATAACTATTTTTTCGGCTGAGTCTCCACCTATGTGACCATTCATCATTGGATATTTTTCTAGTGCCCTTATGGTTGCCGCAGAGATTATAGAAAGGGGAGTAATACTTGAAGCGCCCTTACGATTCACTTTTTGAAGTCGGGTTCTGAAATCGAGAAGAAGAGAGGCATCAAATTCATCCAAGGTGTGGATGTGGGGGATCTCAGCCCAAGAGGTAGTCATATTTTTCGCTACTACTCCTCGGACTCCTTTAATCTTGTGTTCTCCTGGTTCCATGTAACCGAGATTCAAATCTGAAACAGCAGCCGAAGACTCTTCGTATGCAGGAGAACTGGAAGAAGCTTCTTTAGTTACGGATCCAGTTGCTGCCGCTTTTACATCATCGTTCGTGATACGTCCAGACGGCCCAGTGCCGACAATCTCTGAGATTTCTACCGATAGCTCGCGGGCTAGTTTTCTGGTTGCCGGAGAAGCTTTGACTTTTGGGAGGCCCGGAATAAAGGAATCTGTCTCATGGTTGGAAGCTTTTGTATCAGATGGTTTTGAATTTTCGAGTGCCTCTGTTTTGTTTTCTGCTGAAATGTCAGAAGAATCTTTAATTTGCTCTTCTTCTATTTCAATTAGAATTTCCCCGACTTTAATTCTCTCACCCTCTTCTCCATTTGTGGAGATGACTTTTCCCGCTACTGGAGAAGGCAATTCAGAGCTTGCTTTATCAGTTAACACCTCAAGTAGAGCCTGATCGCGTTTGACTGTATCTCCGGGTGATACAAACCATGAAACGATTTCAGCGTCTTCTAAACCTTCCCCTATATCTGGTAAACGGAACTCGAAAGCCATAAAACTCAACTTCCTTCAAGAGATTTCAAGACGGCTAAACGTATTCTTTCTTCGTCTGGAACATATAAATTTTCAAGCATTCCAACTGGATATGGAACATCAAAACCTGAGACCCTAATAACAGGAGCTTCTAAAGACCAGAAACATTCGTCATTAATAGTTGCGATCACCTCGGAAGCAAAGCCTCCTGTTTCAGGGGCTTCCTGAACGACTACCACTCGTCCACAGTGTGTAACGATTTGACTTATAGCCTCAATGTCGAGTGGAACAATGCTACGCAAATCTAATACCGCTACTGAAATGCCGGCTTTTTCTAAGGAATCCGCTACACGCTTCGAAAGTTCAACCTGGTAGCTCCAAGAAATAATTACAACGTCGTCACCTTTTTTAACCAAGTTAGCTTTGCCTAAAGGTACAACATGCTCATCATCTGGAACCATGTCTCGAATACCCCTATAGCCGCGTAGAGGTTCGAGAAAGAGTACAGGATCGGGATCCCGTATAGCGGAAGTTAACAACCCTTTTGCGTCCGAAGCGGTAGACGGTAAGACGATTTTCAGACCCGGAATGTTAGCGAATTGGGCTTCTAAAGAATCTGAATGCAGTTCAGGTGTCCTAACTCCGCCTCCGAAAGGCGCTCTGATAGTTATCTGAGGTTCAAAACGACTTTGTGTTCTGTAGCGTAGGCGTGCAATCTGTCCTGCTATTTGATGCATCGCTTGGTATGAAAAGCCTAGAAACTGAATTTCAGCAACAGGGACCAATCCGGCCATTGCTAAACCTACAGATGAACCTGCAATAGCAGCTTCTGAAATTGGGGTATCAACAACACGAGTATCGCCGAATTTTTCGATTAAGCCTTCCGTAGCTCTAAATACTCCACCGTTTCTACCAACATCTTCTCCTAGAATCACAATTCTGTCGTCCCGAGCCATTTCGCTGTGGAGTGTTTCATTGATCGCTTCTAGCATTGAGAGCTCAGAGGTTTTCTCACTCATGGCTTTTCTCCATTGATCTACTGAGTTGCTCTCTTTGTCTAGCGAGTCTTGATGTATCGGAAGCAAAACAATGGTCCAATAGCGAGTCAGTTAGCAGGGGAGTATTTTTAGCTTTTTCAAAAGCTTCGTCCAGTCTTTCGAGAGCAGCCTTTTCAACTTCTTCTTGTTTGTCATCACTCCACAAGTTTTTGTTTTTCAACTCTTGCAGAAGTGACAAGAGAGGATCATTTTTCTGAGCGGCAGATAGGTCTTCAGCCGGAACATACCTAGTTGGATCATCGGCGGTTGTATGTGCACCTAGTCGGTAGACAGTAGCTTCGATCAGAGTTGGCCCTTGACCATTTACCGCATGCTCTCTTGCTTCGGATACTGCCTCATACACAAGTGAAGGATTGTTCCCATCAACTGTCACCCCAGGTATTCCAAAAGCTGCAGCTTTAGAAGAAAAGTCTTTCGCAGCGGTTTGAAGATTAGTGGGTGTTGAAATCGCCCACTGGTTGTTAACGCAAAGAAAAATAACCGGCGCTTTAAGAACTCCCGCAAGATTTCCCGCTTCATAAAAATCACCTTCGGAACTTGCTCCGTCACCGAAGAAGACTAAAACCACTCCAGGCTCGTTTTTTAGAGACATCCCCCAGGCCAGTCCAACTGCGTGTGGGATTGAAGCAGCCAAAGAAATTTGAGAGGGGACCACTTTGACAGGATCAGGAATATGTCCTCCTAGCGGATGCCCAAGGTTGTAGAGCATGAAAGCATCAAGCACTTCCGGACCGTATTTTCTGAGCCCCAAGGGTTCGCGGTATTGTGGAAGAACCCAGTCGCTCTCAGTTTGAAGTGCATGCACAGCTCCAACAATTGCAGCTTCATGACCGTCTATCGGGGCTATCGTACCAACCTGCCCCTGACGTTGCATGTTCCAAAGCCTTCCAGCCTGCGTTCGAGCTATGACCATGTCTTCGAAGATCATCTGTAGTTGTTCATCGTTGGGTTTAGACATAATTCTCCATACCTCTTATAACTGAACAATACCTGCAAGACTTGTATTTGTCATTGCCGGTCATCGCTCAATTAAGACGTGTCGAAAGTCACGAAACTATAGACAAAAAACTGAAAAATCAGAAATAGGAAACAGTAATCTAAACATGTTGTTGAAATTTAATACTCGGTAGATTTCCCCCTAATCTCTTACCGAGCGAAACGTACGCCCCACTTGGTGGGGCGTACGCTATTTACGGCAATTTTTTTTCTTATTAGAGTTATTGGAGTAGCACAAAGGGGAGATTTATGGCAGCTAATCGTAGAGAATTAATTCAGATGACAGAAGATGAATTGGCTTCTTTCATAGAAGAACAAAAAAGTCTTCAAGTTTCTTGCATAGGTGCTGATGGTTGGCCTCATTTAACAACTCTTTGGTTTGCTGTAGTTGATGAAAAGATTGTTTTTGAAACTTACACACGCTCTCAGAAAATTTTGAATCTGCAGCGAAACCCAAATATAACAGTCCTTTTAGAGGATGGAGTTGTCTATGAAAAACTAAGAGGTGTAATGATCAAAGGGAAAGCTCTACTTGATGGCATACCAGAAAACGTTGAAAGATACGCAAAGGCAGTGATGCTCAGGAATCAACCAGAGTATGGGGAGGAAGTTCTTTCAGAAGCTGCCAAACAGATGTCCTTGAAACGCACTGCGGTGATTGTTGAACCTCAGGAAATTATTTCCTGGGATCATACAAAACTCGGAGGCACATACTGAAATTTACTGCACCCTTAACTTCTTCTAACATGTGCTTGTGGAAAATGTTGTCATTCCTGAAGACCTAGTTGAGCCTCTCTTTGATTTACAGGCAGAAGATTCACTTTTGGCTCAATTGGATCATCAAGTTAAAAACTTACCTGAACGAGAGAAAGTGAACTTGCTAAAAGAAGAGAGAAGTGCAACAGAAAGAAATATATCTTCTCGTGAGGTGGAAAATCTGGACCTGACAAAGAAAGAAAAAAGACTCGATCTCGAACTTGCCTCAATTGAAACAAGATTGCGTGAAGTGGATGAGAAGTTGTACAGCGGCGTTATAACGACCGAGAAAGAGGCCAAAAGTCTTCAAGATGAAATTGTTCATTTGAAGGAAAGACAAGACGTATTGGAATCGGAATTACTTGAAATCTTAAGTGTTATAGAAGAAACAGCTTTGAATGTTGAAAAACTAAATACTTTGTTCGAGACCCAAAGCATTGAACTTGGTAATGCAGAATCTACTTTGAACTCTGCGGAAAACGAGTTAGATAAAAAGATTGCAGAAGCAAAAATTAGGCGCGAAGGAAAGATCGAAAGTCTCACAGATGAAATCCTTACTTATTATGAAACGTATCGTGAGCATTTTCCATCTGACGCTGTTGTCCGGTTTGATGGTCCTACTTGCAACGGGTGTCATTTGACTATGTCAGCAATGGAGGCGGATCGTATCAAAGCGCTTGATCTAGGAGCTTTGACCGAGTGTTCAGAATGTGGGCGGCTAGTGGTGCGCTAAATGTTTCTTTGGTTCGGTGTTACATCAATAGTAGGAACAGCTTTGATTTTCAGAAGCCCTTTTCTGGATTACAGGTTGGTGGCAATAGGGGCGTTGTTGCCTGTGCTTGAAACAACTTTGGGATTTAAATGGTTATTGCATACTTTGATATTTTCAGTAGGTGTTTTGATTTTGGTCATGCTCTTAGGAAAAGGTAAACGCAGACTACAAAGAAAGTTTTTACCCGTTCCTATTGGTCTTTTAGCCCATTTAGTATTAGACACCACCTGGACAGAAAAAGAGATTTTCTGGTGGCCTTTCACAGGTTCTGAAAATTTTGGAAATGAAGTTAGCCGTCTAGAATTCTCTTTCTCGACAGGACTGATTCTGGAATTCTTGGCAATTATTATTGCAGTCTGGGGATGGAAAAAGTTTGAGATGAAAAATTCTGTAAACCTTTCTGCATTTAAAAGACACGGTCATTTGTATTCCTTGCGAGTGAACTGATGTTGTTCATAGTTCGTCATGGAAGGACAGAATTCAATGCAAATGGAAAATTATTAGGGAGAAGTGACCCAGATCTTGATGAGGTTGGTCGCCAGCAAGCCTATGATTTAGCAGCCCGTTTAGGGAAAGTGGATCTTGTTATTTCAAGCCCTCTCAGAAGAACCATGGAAACTGCTAGTTATATAAGTGAAAGTGTTAACCCGGACCCCCGTTGGTTGGAGCTGGACTACGGCGTGCTAGAAGGTCGTTCAATTGAAAGTATTGATGGTGATATTTGGAAAAAATGGCGATCAGATGTTGACTGGGCGCCAGAAAAAGGTGAATCCTTGTCTGCGTTAAATATACGAGTCGCGGAAGCTTGCGAAGAGTTAAAGAGTGTTTCAAGTGAAAGCGACGTTGTGGTTGTGACTCATGTTTCTCCAATAAAAGCAGCTTTAGCATGGGTTTTGGGTGGAGGCGCTGAAATTGCATGGAGAAGCTACGTTTCTCCTGGGTCTTCTATGTCAATAGATTTTGGAAATCATGGTCCGGTTTTACGAAATTTCAATGTGCTTTAGTCATTTTAAGTGACAATAATCACCGAATTTTATCTACTAGAAATAGTCTTGGGTAAGAGATCGAGTTAAAATATGATTATGAAAAGATATGCAGCGGTTATTTTCTCAGTGTCTCTCGCTTTAGCAGCGGCTGGACTGGTTTCAGGGGTTGATTCTGTGACAACAGCGCCGTCGGTTAACTCGGAAGTAAGCGATAGTACTGGGTGGTCACCGTCAGTTGAAAATATGGTTACAAGACTGGTTCAAAACGGCATGTCAAACTCAGGGGCTTGCCCAACTTCTGCCTAGTTGTCCAAACTGATTTCGTTTTAAATTTCTTCTTTCCAGCATGTGCAGCCACAGTTAACTTCTTCTGTGCATTCGCAATTAGGACCGCATGTGCAATCAGAATTCATTGTTTCCATAAAGTAATTATCTCATATTTCGTGAAGCAGTACAACAAATTTGATGGTGAGCCGACCTGTAGGCGGGGTTCTGTCCACCAAATCCTTTTGAATCTGGTTGTGTGATCATCCATCTATGCGGTCCACCTGGAAGTGTCGTCGGGCGAGCAACCCTCTTCCTTCTTGACCTTGCTCCGAATGGGGTTTACCTAGCCGAACAAGTCACCTAGTTCGCTGGTGCGCTCTTACCGCACCTTTTCACCCTTGCCTGTTTTCGAAATCGAATCATCGGCGGTCTATTTTCTGTGGCACTTTCCTTCAAGTCACCTTGACTGGCCGTTAGCCAGCATTCTGCTCTATGGAGCCCCGACCTTCCTCAATGCAAATGCACTGCGATCACCCGGTCGGCTCACCAATACCAGTGTGGCTCTTCGTAGGTAGATAAGCAACATAATTACTTCTAATTAGCAGTTTGTTCTAATCAGTTTATAAATACATAAAAGGAAGCAATAGAATCCTTATAGTCACTTTGTTTTCTTCAACTAGAAATATAGGGAGTGGTTATGCTCGAAAAATTTAACGGCTGGCCTGCACTTCTTGCTGAACTCTGTGACGGTAAAAATTTGACAGCCGATAAAACAGAATCAGTCTTAAGTGAGATTCTCTCAGGTGAAGCTGATCCATCTCAGATAGCTGCTTTTCTAGTAGCACTGAAAGTTAAAGGTGAAACGACCGAAGAAATCATCGGTCTTGTTAGGGCTATGCTCAATGCATCCGAACCTCTTTCTTTGCCTGATGGGACTATAGACATAGTCGGAACCGGAGGTTCCCCTCAGAGACGTGAAGCGGCTCTAAATGTTTCTACAATGGCATCTTTTGTGGCAGCTGCTTCTGGTGCAGTAGTTTGCAAGCACGGCAATAGGCGAGCATCATCTACATCTGGAGCTTTTGATCTCTTAGACGCTCTGGGTCTACCTATAGAACAAACTCCCAAAGAGGTGGCTGAGCAGGTTAATAAAAAAAATTTAGGTTTTGCATTTGCTAAAACTTTTCATCCTGCAATGCGTTTCGCCGGACCTGTAAGAGCCGGTATAGGAGTTCCAACAGTGTTTAACATTCTTGGTCCTCTATCGCATCCAGGTCGAGTAAAGCGTCATCTAATTGGGACTGCCAATTTAAAGGTTGCCAGACAGATGGCAGAAGTTTTACTTGCAAATAGTTCCGAACGTGCGTGGATCGTTACAGGTGAAGATGGAGCGGATGAGATATCAGTAACCGCCCCTTCCAGAATAGTGGAGTTGAAAGACGGAGAAATCTCTGAATGGGTATTAGACCCAATGGACTGGGGAATTTCATACTTTTCTCCTGAGAGCATCAAAGGTGGTTCAGCGGAAGAAAATGCCGAAATAGCTCAAAATATTTTTACAGGGATCGAGATGGGTGCGAGACGCGAAATGGTTTTACTTAACGCCGCCGCTGCACTAGTTATAGCAGGAGTTGTTCTTGACATCGACGAAGGGATCAAAAAAGTTGTCGAGTCAGTTGATAACGGACTAGTAATGAAGCTTCTTAAATCACTGATTTGAGGACAGAAAAGAAAATGGCTCCAAGTAGCCTTCTGGTTGCCCAGTCAACTCCTTGGAGCCATTCCTTTGTTTTAGATGGTATTTCTTTTCAGAAATTTGGTTGAAAATTTTCCAACCACTAAAACTGTTAATCGCTAAATTCTTCAGGGTCACAAATTTTCGATTTGAAGCGGTGACTTCATTTCAAAAGTTTGTGTACTTCCGAACAATTTTGCAATCAACGAAAGCAACAATACTCACACATATTGAAGAAGCAAGTTAAGTTAGGGAAATCCACATAAAAATAAAATTTTTCCACAAGAAAAATGTCAATATTCACAGTTAAATCCACAGGCACGTCAGCAATGACTAATTCCACCAGTCATTTCTTTCTAACAGAACATCTTTAAGTGTTGAAGTTTCGTCGGTCATCAGACCATCAACTCCCAAGTCGAGAAGTTCGTGCATTTCGTTAGGGTCATCTATCGTCCAGACATGAACCTGAAGACCTTTAGCGTGCGCTCGTTCTACAAAGTCTTTAGTGACGATTTTTACAGGCCCGGAGCGCTGAGGTACCTGCAGACAGTGATAGTTAAACCTTGAAAAAGAAAAAGTATATTTTTCGGCTAAAAATTTCATTACAGATTTTGGACCGGCGGAAACACAAAGCTGCGATCCTAAAGAAGAGCGTATTTGTTTTATTCTCTTATCGGAAAAGGAACCGACACATACACGAGATATTGAGTTCGTGGTCTGAAGTAGTTCGATCAAAGGAAAAACAACGTTATCTGATTTTGGATCTATGTTTATTTTCGCCTCAGGAAATGACTCTAGAAGTTCCAATAGAGTAGGGATCTTTTCGGAGCCACCAATTTGGATTTGTGATATTTCATTTAATGTAAAATCAGAGATCTTTCCGGAATGATCTGTTACTCGATCCAAGGACTCATCATGAAAGGCAACCACTTTTCCATCCTTGGTCAAATGAACGTCTGTTTCTAAATGTTTGTAACCAAGTTCTATAGCATTTCGGAAGGCAGGCAAAGTATTCTCAGGAAAATCTCCAGCACCTCCTCTATGTGCAAAAGGAATTGGTCCGGGATGCTCAAGGAAGGGCAAGGATTTAGGGTTAATTAATGATCCCATAACAAAAGATTACTCAATCTTCATGCAGTATTAACCTTTTCTAAGGTTCCTCGAGAGTAATCTTTATGTATGGCTCGCCGTACCAAAATAATTGCAACAATTGGACCTGCTTCCGAATCTGAAAAAGTTCTTCGCGGCTTGATTACGGCAGGGATGGATGTAGCGCGGCTGGGTTTAGCTCACGGAAGCATAGAAGATGCAATAAGTAGATTAAAACTAATTCGAAGTATTGCCAAAGAAGAGGATAGAACAGTAGGCATTCTGGTCGATCTGCCAGGTCCTAAAATAAGACTTGCATCCTTCGGCGATTCTCCTGTTCTTTTAGCTGAAGATTCAAAAATTGAAGTCCAAATAGGTAATTCTTCTAGCAATGATCAAATTATCCAGGTTGATTATGAAAATTTGTTCAACGACGTTCATTTGGGTGACCGTCTTATCGTTGGCGATGGTCGCGGAGTCATACAGATTGAGGAACGTCACGAAAATCATTTAGATGCACGTGTTATACATGGCGGTGTTATGAGTGGGAGACCAGGTCTTTATATACCAGCCAGTCGCCTTTCAGTCTCAGCGCCTACTGAATGGGATTTACAGGCTTTAGAAAGATTTTTGGATCTAGAAGTCGATATGGTTGCTTTGTCGTTTGTTCGCGCTGCTTCTGATTTAGCCAAACTTTCGTTGGATCCCCATCCTCACGGTCCTTTAGTGGTTGCGAAAATAGAAACTAGAGATGCCGTGGAGGATCTTTCAGAAATAATTGAAGCCTCTGGAGCTGTGATGGTGGCACGTGGTGATCTTGGGAATGAGTGGCCTATAGAAGAGCTGCCGATACTCCAGAAGGAAATAATAAGGAAATGCATTGCTCTTGGACGCCCTGCCATTACTGC
Source organism: Actinomycetota bacterium (assembly GCA_002721755.1). Taxonomy (GTDB): domain Bacteria; phylum Actinomycetota; class Acidimicrobiia; order Acidimicrobiales; family MedAcidi-G1; genus MedAcidi-G1. Next base: position 86,713 of record PBLL01000015.1, on the reverse strand, counting down.
AACACAAATGTTGGAATCGATGATTATCGCTCCAGATCCCACTCGTGCTGAAGTCTCGGATGTAGCAAACGCTGTTTGGGACGGCACTAGTGCTTTAATGCTTTCCGGAGAAACAGCAGTTAGTGCAGATCCGGTTAATGCTCTTGAAACTATGTCCCAAATAGCTGAACGGGCTGATGATGTGTTCGATCATCGCTCCTGGGGAGAAGAGTTGTCAGAAATGAGACTTACTGACACTGATGATCCCAATACCTACGTCACCGATGCAATGACTCAAGCCACTTATCGCGCAGTGACTGAATTGGGAGTTAAAACCATTCTTTGTATATCGGGTACAGGTTTCACGGTCCGTTCTATGGCGAGATTTAGACCAACCGCGAGAATAATCGGCCTGACATCAGATACGAGAACTGTCGGTCAGTTATCACTGAGTTGGGGCACAGAATCAATTCATTTGCCGGAAGGTGGAGATATAGAATCTCGGATTGGCGCAGCTTTGCGTCTGGTTAGAGACAAAGTCGGACTTGAAGAAGGTGAACTGGTAGCGGTTTTGGCAGGGACGAATGCCAATGCCAGAGCGACAAATGTCTTAAGGGTTGAACAAGTTCCTTTCTCCTGAATTTAAGACTCTTGACAAAAAGGATTTTTGCTGTAAGGAATTTGTATGTTCTGCCCCAAAATCTCACAGTTGCAAGCATTAACACAACCAGACAGCTGAGAACGTTCACTCCAAACACCAAAAGCAAGAGCGGCTATAACAATCAGAAAAGCCAATTTCAATAATAATTTGCTGATAAATCTAAGAACAAATAAAAGTGCTATTCCGAGAAAAACTAAAACAAGAATACTTAGGTTCTCGACAAGTTTTGGTGAAATCCAGTCGGGTAAAGAGCCGGTACCGGTTATTTCAGGGATGAATTTAGACACATAGGAAGATTAGTCATACTGACGTGGATAGAAGTGGAGGGCATTTAAAATGGGCTGAATAAACATTTACTTCTCTTAAAATAAAATAGAGTGAAACAGTGGAAAATTTAAAGATTTCCGATTTTGGAGGTGCTGTTTTAGCTGGCGGTTTCAGCAAAAGAATGGGCTTTGATAAAGCACTTTTGGAGTTAGATGGTAAACCGCTTATTACTAGAGTCACAGATTCACTACTGGAGGCAGGATTAGTTGCTCCGCAAATTGTAGGTGGTGACATTGAGTCGTTCCGGAAGCTTGGATATAGCTGCTTGGAGGATGAATATCCCGGTGAAGGTCCGCTTGGAGGAATAATTACAGCACTTAATTATTTTAAAGCTCTAGAGAAAAGCCATGTTTTTGTAGTCGCTTGTGACCTTCCGAATATCTCAGCTTCGTTCATAAACCAGATGTGTAAAGAATCGCTTAGAGAAAAAGAATCTGTGATTGTTGCAATGGCAAACGGATATTTGCAATGGATGCATACTTTGTGGCCCACGACAATTCTTGAAACTTTGATTGAAGCATTTAAAAATGGCGAGAGAGCTGCCTGGAGGGCAATTAAGGATGTTCCCTTAATAAAAATTGATTCGGCAAATCCCGATCATTTGCTTGATATTGATCGTCCAGAAGATTTGGAAAAGTTCTTAAATGAAATATGAGCTGAAAGGAAGATCAACCTGATAGCTAATAATGAGAAATATCGGTTTATTGATTCCAGTGATGACCTTGAGGTTTTTTTTGCTGATATAAAAGATGTCGAAATTTTGGCGATTGATACTGAGTTTCATCGAGAGGGGACCTATTTCCCTAAAGTTGCTTTGATTCAAGTTGCATGGGGAGAAGGAAACATTGCTCTGCTTGATCCTCTTTCCTGTGACCTTAATTCGTTTTCTGAACTATTTGAAACTGATACGCAGTTTGTAATGCATGCTGCTGCACAAGATCTGGAAGTTTTTTCTCGAGTCTGCGGACAGGTACCTAGGAAACTATTCGACACACAGATCGCTGCTGGTTTTTTAGGTTTATCGAGTCCTTCTTTGGCTGTTCTATATCAGCAATATCTTGGTGTAACTCTTCCTAAAGAAGACAGAATGACGAATTGGTTGCTTCGTCCTTTAACGGAGAAGCAAAAATCTTATGCGGCATCTGATGTTGCTCATCTACTAGAAATCTATGAATTGCAAAAAAACAGGTTGACTGAATTAGGGCGACTTTCCTGGGTTGAGGATGAGTGCAATTCATTTTTGGAGCGCGAGTCTCTTCGTAGATCACCTGACGAAGCTTGGAGGAAGATAAAAGAGTTGAGACGTTTGAAAGGAAAGTCTAAAGATGTTGGCTATTCAATTTCTAAATGGCGAGAACTGGAAGCAGCCAAATTAGACATACCTGTAAAGAGGGTTTTATCTGACTTAGTGATTGTCTCAATTGCTCAACAAATTCCCAAGACACTAGAAGAGCTAAAAAAAATTCGAGGTTTTGAAAATCAAAAGATAAGAAACAGTCATCAAGAAGCAATTCTCGATGTGGTTTCAAATCCTTCAATTGCACCGCAAGAAAGTAAAGAAAAAAAATCTGATTCAAAAAGTTCAGATTTAAAAGCTGCTGTTGCACTCATTACTGCTTACATATATCAATTGGCGCGTGACGTGGAAATTGACCCTTCTCTTCTGGGCAGTCGAAGTGATATAGAAGCGTTGGTAAGTGGAGATAAAGAATCAAGACTGTTGCATGGGTGGAGGGGAGTGCTTGTAGGTAAAGTCAGTGAGGAAATACTGACAGGTAAGGTTTCATTCGCGTTTGACGGTGAAAATCGGATATTGCTAGAACCTCGAAATTAGAAACAAAGTGCCACATTTGATCTCTACTATTCGCTATGATTGCTTCTTGTTGAAACTAGTGGAGGTTTTACGTTGAAAAAGGGACGGCACCGTCGTTTTGAGGAAGCAAGGGCTCTAAAACGTAACCAAGAGATGGATTTTGACTCAATTTTAGAGAGTCTCGATAATGAAGAAGACTCAGAAACTAAAGATGAGGGTCACTCGCCAGCATTTGAAGCATGGGCATCAGACTTTGAAGATGAACAAAATGATTCCGACGGCAAGGAATCCTAACTAACCGCCTGTTTCTTCTAAGATTTCGTCAAGTTTTAAAATGTCATCAGCGCGTAGCACACCGATGAATGCCCCTTCGGTATCTGTAACTGCAAGAATGTCTGTGTGTATATATTCCATAGCAGCGATTGCATCTCTCAACGACCAAGATGGAGTAGCAGTTGGAAGTTCACTTTGGATCAGGTCGATTACTCTTATTTGATCCCATTCACTCCTATCGATTTCGGCAGTATCACTGAGACTTATAATGCCTAAATATTTTTCTTTATCGACTACTGGAACCGAAAGTTCACGTCGCCCTAGGACGTGGGAATAAACGAATTCAGAGACCGTGGCATCTGGCGGAACCGTTAGAACATCTGTTGTCAACGCAGAAGTCACGGGAAGAGTAAATCTTCTCTCGAGGTGACCTAGTCGTACGCTGTGTTGGTGTTCAGCAACAGACGATTTACCGGCAACTAGCTGACTTACGGCGGCAGCAATCAGTGCTGGTACAACAAAAGTTCCTGCTGTTGATTCTGCAACGAACATTACAGCGGAGATAGGCGCTCGGTACCCGGCACCTAAGAAGGCTGCAAGCCCTAGAGTTGGATACAATCCCGGTCTGTCTGATCCAATTAATTCACCCGTAAATTGACCTAAGATAACACCTTGTGCGGCCAATGGTATGAAAAGACCACCAACGCCACCAGCAGCTAATGTTACGAGAGTGGCAGAAATTCGAAGACCAAACAGCAATGCGATTAAGCCCAAGCCATTATCTGGGGATACAACCCATTCCATTGCTTCAATTCCCGGACCGATAGTTAAGGGGGATCCAAAAGCCGAATCGGCAGAAATAGCAAGTGCAGCTAAAAGAAGAGCGGCAAACAGAACTCTTGGAACGAAAGATGCTTTTCGAGATTGATTTTTGGACCACCTAACCAGCCAAGCCATGGAACGCCCACCGAGCCCTGCAAGTATTCCCAAAAGAAGAGCACCAAAGAGGTCACCTGTCTCTACCCCTGTAAACAAATCGACAAGTTTTGATGCGTCAAACCATGCCATGCTCTCTTCGGCGCCGACTTGAACGCTTTTGAGGTCAATACCGATTCGGTATTCCGGATCATTTAAGAAAGGAACCACCGCTTTAGTACCAACAAGATTGATGTAAGTGACGTAACTAGTAGCTGCAGCGAAAAGCGACGGTAGTAAAGCTCGTCGATTGACATCATCTCTGTATGGAGCTTCAAGCGCAAAGAGTACACCGGTTGCGGGTGCTTTAAATACTGCAGCAACACCAGCTGCTGCACCTGCAGTTAGAAGAACTTGAACATCTTCCCTGCGTATCCAGTTTTTAAAACGTTCAGAAAGGGTGATTCCAGTTGTAGCACCTGCATAAATTGAGGGTCCTTCTAGTCCCAGCGACCCACCGAATCCAATTGTTGCGACACCTGCTAAAAGTTTCACTGGTAAGTCTCTTAAGGGTAGGCGTGGTTTCCTCTCGTGAAAAGCTTTTACGAATTCATCTGAGGTGCCTGATCCAGAATTTTTTCCAAAAAATCTAATGATTGAAATTGCAAGAATTAAACCTATACCAGGAGCTATGGCAATTTGCCATAAGGGACGACTAGAAATTTCATCTAAAAGAATTTCATCTGTAAGTATTTCAAAACCTGCAATAATAAAAGCTACGAGAAAACCAGTAAGTATTGATAGAAGAAGAACCGGACTGTTCCCAGTTGGTAGTAGTTTTTTCAGCTTCTCCATTACTCCATTCATACCGGCAGCAAAGGCTTGATCCTCATATGTGGGGAGATTGACTTGAATTCTTAAAAATAAGGGGCAGAATTGTTTATGCGCAAAAGAAGACAGAAGATCACAGATCCTCTTCTCGAAGCTCTTATATCAGCTTTGGATGAAGAGAGAGTTACTGATGGTGCTTCAGCTCGACTTCTCTATAGCAAGGATGGTTCGGTAATGGAGGGTGGTCGCGCTGGTATTGTTTGCTTTCCTGAGACCACTGAAGAAGTTGCAAAGTGTGTTGAGATTTCAAAGAAATTTGACTGTGAGTTTGTTACAAGGGGAGCTGGCACCGGTCTGGCAGGTGGTTCAGTTCCATGTAATGATCCAATAGTTATTGTCACCACTCGTATGAACAAAATTCTAGAAGTTGATCTTGAAAAGAGGGTTGCCTGGGTTCAACCTGGAGTAGTTAATCTGGATTTGTCTTTATCTTTAAGGGGCACCGGATTTCATTTTGCGCCTGACCCATCGAGTCAACAGGCCTGCACAATTGGTGGGAATGTTGCTAATAATTCAGGGGGTCCTCATTGTTTGGCCTACGGGGTTACGAATTCGCATGTTGCTGCTATAGAAGTGGTTCTTCCTGATGCTTCAGTGGTGGAGTTTGGATCCAGTGAGGGAGAGATGTGCGGTTATGATCTTCGTGGTGTTTTTGTGGGTGGTGAAGGAACTCTCGGGATTGCAACAAGAATAGCCGTTCGGTTGACAGAGGATCCGCCGGCAGTTGCCACTTTACTTCTTGATTTTTCGAAAATTACTGAAGCGGCAGAAACGGTAAGTGCAATTATTGCAAATGGCATTTTGCCAGCGGCATTGGAGTTGATGGATAAAAACGTCGTAGCCGCAGTTGAACCTTTTGCTAAAGCTGGTTATCCGCTGGATGCCGAAGCAGTTCTTATTGCTGAAGTTGATGGTTTACCTGATGGGGTGTCGAAAGAAATTGAAAAAATAACTCAACTGGCAAAGGTTAATGGTGCTAGGCAGGTGCGCATCGCTACTGATCAGGAAGAAAGAGAGCGAATTTGGAAAGGGAGAAAAAGTGCTTTTGGTGCTATCGCTAAAATTAAACCTGATTATTACTTGCACGACACGGTAATCCCTAGACGGCGTCTGGCTGAAGTTATCGAGAAGGTTTACGATATTGCTGAAAAATATGAACTATTAGTAATGAATGTCTTTCATGCTGGAGATGGGAATCTACATCCATTATTAGTTTTCGATGCCCGTATTCCCGGAACTTTGGAGAAAGTTAGAAAAGCGGGTGAGGAGATCGTCGCTACTTCCTTGGAAGCTGGGGGTGTTCTTTCAGGTGAGCATGGGATCGGTCTAGAGAAGCAAAGGTTCATGACGCAACAATTTTCAAAAAGGGACCTTGAAGCGCAAGATGCGCTTCGGCGTGCCTTTGACCCAGACAACCGATCAAATCCGCATAAAGTACTACCAACTGGTGCTTCATGTGGGGAAATTGATTCTTTGAAAGAAATTCCAGAAGGTGTTTGGATATGAAGAGTATGGAGGAGTTCGCTCAAGAAGTGGGTGTTGACTCTTTGGTAACTGTGAGGGGCGCTGGGACTCGCTGGGGAATAGGTGGGTCTTTACTTGCTGGCGTTAAAGAAGTTTCTGCACCTATAGGAGTTGTAAATGTACAACCAGAAGAAATGATTGTTGAGGTAGGTGCAGGCACAAAGTTAGATGTTTTACAGCAAGAGTTGAGTGAATTTAACCAAGAAGTTGCTCTTGCGGGTTTACCTGGTTCAACAGTTGGTGGAAGTCTTGCAGTTGGTTCAAGTAGTTATAGGAGGGCGCGAATAGGAACTGCCGCTGATGTTCTTTTGCAGGCTGTTTGTGTCGGAGCAGATGGAAAGCAATTTGTTGCGGGAGGCCCGACTGTAAAGAATGTAACAGGCTACGACATCTGTAAACTTTTGGTTTCATCGTTGGGGACTTTGGCTTTAATTGGAGTAGTTACTTTAAGAACCCGCCCGAAACCCGAAAGGGAAACTTGGCTCACTGGAGGTGCTTCACTCAAGGAAGTCACAAACTGTTGTTATCGTCCAGCTAGTGTTTTGACGGATGGATCTAAAACTTTCGTGCTTTTAGAAGGGTATGCAGAAGACATTGAAAAGGAGTCAAAGTCGTTAAAATCGGTGGGAATGTTACCGATGGATACAGCTCCATATATTCCTCCTGCAGTTAAAGGCAATTCAAAGGAAGTTCCAAAAGGAGGATTATTGGACCTGCAAACCGGTATCCAATATTCAACTCAGCCCTCACAACAAAAGCAGGTTCCAGAAAGCATAAAAGAACTTTCCAAGAGGATTAAGAGTAATTTTGATCCTACTGGACGACTGAATCCTGGTAGAGATCCATACTTGCTGTGAAAATGAGTTATCAAATGAAGACTGAAGAAAAACTATTTTCCCTCAATCCCGAAGATCTTAATGCTTGCGTTTCTTGTGGACTTTGCCTCCCTTATTGTCCGACTTATCGAGTGACTGGCGACGAACGAATGTCTCCGCGTGGGCGAATTTCCCTGATGCGCATGTCGGAGCATACCGACTTCACGCCTACTTTAGAGTGGATTAATTCGATGGATACCTGCGTCCAATGTCGTGGTTGTGAGACTGCGTGTCCCTCATCGGTCCCATTCGGAGATTTAATATCAGACACCAAAAAAGATCTTGAAAAAGTCAGAAAATTACCGATCATGGTCAGATCAGGACTTTTTGTTATTGCTCGACCTTCACTGTTGAAAGTTGTTACTTTTTTTATCGCGAGTCTCCAGAAGGTGGGACTTTTTAAAAATTCCACCTACATACCTTCTGGCATTCCAGTATTTGGGAATAAATTTTCAACACATTTTTCATCCGGTTCACCTACTCTTTTCACGGGTTGCGTCATGAATGCGTGGACACCATGGGTGCATAAAGCTGCTTTAAAAACTCTTAAATTTTTCGGAGTTACCTCAGGGGTGTCGGGTAATAAGGTTGGATGTTGTGGAGCTTTGCATGAGCATTCAGGTTTAAGAAGAGACTTTAGAAAAATGGCAGAAAAGGTAATTGAGATGATGCCCGATTCAGGTCCTGTGTTGGTAAATTCTGCAGGATGTGGAGCGATTTTGAAAGATTATGGAACTTTATTGGGAACAGATGAAGCAAAACAGTTTTCAGAGCGTGTATTTGATATTCATGAGTGGTTAGTTATTAATTGTCAAATGCCGGAAAAAAGAAATATAAAAGAGAAAATAATAGTTCAAGATCCTTGCCACCTTCGGCATGTGCAGAATTCACATCACTACGTAAGGGACCTTTTGAATCCTTTTGTGGAAATAGTCGAATTGTCTGATGAAGGATTGTGTTGCGGTGCGGGTGGAGTTTTTTCTCTGGCGCAAAATAAACTTGCAACTGAAATTCGTGAACTTAAAACAGACTCTTTAAACGCAGTATTTGAAGAAATAGGTGAAGCTCGAATAGTTAGCGCAAATCCAGGTTGTGTCACGCACTTACAAGCTAAAGGATTTGAGATGAAGCATCCTCTTGAAGTCTTAGTTGAACATTTAAGTGAAGCTGATGCTCAAGGCTAGGAGGAATTAAATGAGTATTGAAATAGAAGAAATTAGATCTCAAATTGAAGTACTTGTCGAGAGAGTCGCAGATCTAGCATTAAATGACCTTCGAGATACTATTGATGCAGGTAAAGATAAGACGTCTTCTAATGAGAAACAACTAACTCGAGCTAGACGTTCATTGGAAAAAGCAGCTTATATTCTTTCTGATATGGACTGATCTGATCAGGCGTTTATCACTGGCAAAAGTGTTCGACCATTACCATTTATTTTTAACTTTTTATTCGGTTCAACAGTTCCATACAAAGTGTTACGCTGAACAAGCTGCCGCCCAAGAGGTTTGACAAGTGTTTCAAAGTCAGATTTATTGACCATTTGGCCATGTTGAGCGCCTGCAGCTCGAGAGATGTTTTCGTCAATTAAAGTACCTCCCAGGTCATTCACGCCGGCTTGTAAAAGCTGAGATACCCCTTCAAAACCGATTTTAACCCATGAGGCTTGGATATTAGGAATTAGTCCGTGGTAAGCGATTCGCGCAACGGCATGTAACAGAAGTGTTTCTCTGAAGGTAGGACCTCTTCGTGATTTTTTCTGAAGGTAAATTGGGGAAGCCATATGAACAAATGGTAAGCCTACAAATTCGGTAAATCCCGCCGTCTCTTTCTGTAAGTCACGACACAAAAGCAAATGTTTCACCCAATGTCGTGGGTGTTCAATAGATCCAAACATCATAGTGACGTTAGAGCGGAGCCCTACTTGATGGGCAGTTCGATGTACTTCTAGCCATTCTTCTGTATTGATTTTATCTGGGCATAGATCTTGACGGATTTCGTCATCTAGGATTTCAGCTGCTGTTCCAGGTAGTGAGGCAAGTCCTGCTTCCATTAAACGCTTAAGGTAGGAATCAAGAGGTTCGCTGAGACGTCGAGCTCCTTCAAAAACTTCTAGAGCTGTAAAACCGTGAACATGAATATCGGGAACAGCGTCACGAACAGCTTTTGTAACTTCTATATAGTAATTGCCATCAAAGTCCGGGTGGATTCCACCTTGAAGACACACTTCAGTCGCTCCAGCTCTAGCAGCCTCAGCTGCCCTTGCTGCAATTTCATCCATCTCCAATAAGTAGGGTGTCCCTCTGAGATTTAGAGAAAGGGGGCCTTTTGAAAAACCACAAAAGCGACATTTGAATGTACATACATTGGTGTAGTTGATATTTCTATTTGCGACCCAAGTAATTTTGTCGCCTACCGCTATTTTGCGTAGCTGGTCTGCAAGTTCTGTAACTGCAGATATTTCCGATCCTCGTGCTGAAAGAAAAAGCTCAAGCATGTCAGCGTCGGCTTCTTCACCAGCTTCTACGGCTGCTATCGCATTTTTTAGTTCCCCTTTAGGCTTTTTACTAGAGTGGATTAGAAGTGGAAGATGGCCGGGTGACCCTGAGAACCAGACGCTGTCGATTGGGGAAGATTCCTCAGAGTCATCCAGCTTTATCTCATTAGAATTTTGCAATTTGTTTAGTGGATCTGAACGGGCGTAGCCAGACGAGTCACTCAATTCCATCACTGGAAAGAAAAGTTCCGGACTAACCCATTCTTTCAAATTTGAAGCAAATTCTGGGTAAATCGTTAACCGAGAAGCGAGTTCAAATCCTTCATTCTCTGTTATCTGACGGAGCTTCTCTAGATCAGGCCAAGGGCGCTCTGGGTTTACGTAGTCTTTTGTTACTGGTGAAACTCCACCCCAATCATCAATACCCACTTTAAGCAATTTGTTTAAATCATCAGAAAGGTTCGGTGGAGCTTGGATGTGTACTTCTTTAGGAAGGATAATTCGAGCGAGAGCTATTGCTTCCAGAAAGTCGTTTTCAGGACACGGTTCATGTTTATGCATGGCAGTTCCAAGTTTCGGAAGAAAGTTCTGGATTATGACTTCTTGGATGTGACCGAATTCCTTTTGTATATCAGCTATTAGTTTCAGGCTTTCGATACGTGATTCACGATTTTCGCCTATACCTACAAGGATTCCGGTTGTAAATGGAATTCTAAGTTCTCCTGCTTTTTTCAGAGTTGAAATACGTCTGTCTGGAGTTTTGTCAGGTGAATTTCGGTGGCAGTTAAGATTGGGATCAACACTTTCTAGCATCATCCCTTGTGAGGCCGATACGTCTCTAAGAGCGAGAAGCTCGTCATGGTAGAGAGCTCCAGCATTGCTGTGAGGTAGTAGACCTGTTTCCTCCAGCACGAGTCTTGACATTTCAACCAAATACTCGACCGTTGAGTCGTAACCTCTTTTCGCGAGCCATTCTTTTGCATATGGGTATCGGAGTTCAGGGCGTTCACCTAGTGTGAAGAGAGCTTCGTTGCAGCCGGCTTGAAGTCCATTTTGAGCCACTTCCAAGACTTCTTCAGGTTCCATAAAGGGGGATTCAAGACGAGCTGGAGGTTCTGCAAAAGTGCAGTATCCGCAACGGTCTTGACACAATTTGGTTAAAGGGATGAAAACTTTCGGACTATAGGTGACCGTATTTCTGAAACTTTCAGTCCTTATAGAACTTGCCAGTGCAAAAAGATCCTCGAGTGGAAGATTTTCAATTTCATCAATTGACATTCAGACCCTCCTTAGCAGATTTTGAAAAATTAGACTTTGGGAGGCTTTTAATTTCACCTGGTTTGACGTCCCTGTCACAGTTGCCGCACTGAACAGAATGTGTGAGTGGAGAACCGCAATTTTCGTGTACGAGCATTATCGGGGGTTCATCGGAAGAGCACCACTGGTCACCCCATTGCATAAGGGCTATTAGGGAAGGTGACAACGCTCTCCCTTTAGATGTCAGCCTGTATTCGTATCGGTTTGGCTTTTCTTGGTATAGAAAGCGTTCGATGACTTCATTTTCCACAAGATGCTGGAGTCGTTTACTCAGTAGGTTTCTTGCTATTCCGAGATCCTTTTGGATGTTTTCGAAGCGCTTAATTCCACGAAAAATATTTCTAAGTATCAAAAGAGTCCAACGATCTCCGACAGTCCTTATTGTGGCTTCAATTGAACAATTAACTTCGGGCATCGTATGAAACTACCACTAAGTTTCATAAATAAACTGACTAGGCAGCTAATTTTTTAGTTGACTGACTTTTTGTTCTAGAGTTTCCAAAAGTTCATTAAAAGAGTCCACAAATGCTGAAACACCTTGTTCTTCAAGCAGATCAGAGACTTCATTGAGGTCAATTCCCTCTTTTTCAATTTGTTGAAGAATTGAAGAGCTATTTTCATCGATATCTATTGTTCTTTTAACGTTTCCGTGATCAAGAAATGCCTTCAAAGTAGCGTCTGGAATTGTATTGACAGTTTCAGGTCCTATGAGCTCATCAATATATAACGTGTCGGGAAACTCAGGATTCTTAGTTGAAGTTGAAGCCCAAAGAGGCCGTTGCGGCATAGCGCCTCTCTCGCACAAGGCGTCCCACCTAGGGCCACTAAATCTTTCTTTAAAGATTTGATAAGCCACTCTACCTTGAGAGATTGCAGCTTTTCCCTGTAGGGCGATAGCTGTTTCAGATCCGATTTGGGCAAGCCTTTTGTCAACTTCTGTATCTGTTCTACTGATAAAAAAAGATGCAACTGATGAAATGCTCGATAAGTCGCCTTGATGAGCTTCAAGTCCTGATAGGTAAGCTTCTATAACTTCTTCATATCTTTCAAGGGAAAAAATTAGAGTAACGTTAACACTCTTACCCTCAGCGATAAGTTTTTGTATAGCAGGTATACCGGGAGAAGTTGCGGGTATTTTGATGTACAAGTTGGGTCTATCGACAAGTGTATGAAGGTGTTGAGCGGCACGAATTGTCGCAGATGTGTCATTGGCTAAAGTCGGGTCCACTTCAAGTGATACAAAACCATCAAGTCCGTTCGAAGTGTCATAAAGAGGTCTCATTAGATCGAGAGCATTGCGAATGTCTTCCAGTACAAGTTCCCAGTAACTTTCTTCGATTGATCTGCCGGATGATATAAGTTCCGTAAGTTGCGAGTCGTAATCATCGGTATCGGTCATAGCTTTTTGAAAAATTGTTGGATTAGAAGTAATTCCACGCACTCCGTCATCGATCCAATTTTTCAATTCCCCTGTTTCCAACCAGGAGCGGCGAAGGTTGTCTAGCCATGGGCTTTGCCCTTCTTTGGTAAACAATTCTTGTAGTTTCGTCATATCCCTTTTCCTAAGAGAGAATGTTAGTAGCTGCCTCTATTGCAGCCTGAACAGTAATTCCAAATTTTGACATTGCAATATCGCCTGGAGCGGAAGCACCAAAAGAGTTTATTCCTATAGGGAAGTCTGCCCATTTGTTCCAACCGAAAGTGGAACCTGCCTCGATTGAAATTGATGGAACATCTGGATCAATTACACTCTTCTGGTATTCGGTGTTTTGTCTCTCAAATCTTTCCATGCAGGGCATCGATACAACCCGAACACCTGAGTTGAGATCACTTTCGATTCGTTCAGCTGCTTGGCATGCAACAGCGACTTCGCTGCCTGTGGCTATAAGTGTCAAGCCGGCATCTAAGGAAGCTTCTCTGATTATGTACGCGCCTTTTGAAACCCCATCGGTATTTTTTTTAGATGTAATTACAGGAGTATCCTGTCGGGTAAGAAGCATTGCTGTAGGTCCTTCATGTGTGACAGCAATTTCCCAAGCGGAGGATGTCTCATTCGCATCCGCTGGTCTGAAGACATCAAGATTTGGGATTGCACGAAGGGATGCTATGTGTTCGATAGGTTGATGTGTTGGTCCATCTTCACCCACTGCAACTGAGTCGTGACTCCAAACGAACACACTTTTAGCGTTGCTTAATGCGGCTAAGCGAACTGCGCCTCTCATGTAATCACTGAAAACAAGAAACGTTCCTGTTACAGGGAAGAGTTTGCCATGGAGGGCTATTCCATTACTTATTGCTCCCATGGCATGCTCGCGTACACCAAAAAAGATCTGTCTTCCTTCAGGTTCCTCAGCAGACTGAATTCCATGATCAGAGATTGATGTGCCGGTATTGCCAGTCAGGTCAGCTCCACCTCCAACAAGACCGGGCATGAATTCCATCAAAGACTGGATACATTCATTGCTTGCTTTTCTAGTCGCTACACTCTCTTCTGCATTCCAAGTAGGAAGAGATTCTTTCCAACCTTCTCTAAGGCCAGAACCTGAGAGAATTGACCAAAGATCGTTCTTTCCCTCAGCAGTTTGAATGTTGTTCTCCCACTCTTCACGAATTTCTCTAGATCGTGTCCCTGCTTTGCGGTAGTGGGCCGATACGTCTTCTGGAACCCAAAAGGTTTCGTTTTCCGGAATACATAAAGCAATTTTTGTTTCTTTGATCTCCTCATCTTTTAGTGAGTAACCATGCACTGCTGCAGTATCGGTATGGGGCGAGGGTTCACCAATATGGGTCCTCAAAATAATTACAGAAGGCTTACCAAGTTCTGACTTTGCTTCAAGAAGAGCTGATTCAATTGAGTCCAAGTCACTACTTTTGTCGCCCAGTTCTATTACATTCCATCCATAAGAGTTGAACCGCAAGGGAGCATTGTCAGAAAGCGCCAAGTCTGTAGCGCCATCGATTGTTATTCTATTGTCATCATAAATTACAGTTAACCGATCTAATTTGAGGTGACCTGCAAGCGATGCAGCTTCATGAGAGATTCCTTCAGAAAGGTCGCCATCTCCACACACCACCCAAATGTTATGGTCACAGAAGCTGCTTCCTAAGCGTGTTCTTAGATTCCGTTCAGCTATTGCCATTCCAACCCCATTAGCTAACCCTTGACCTAGTGGTCCGGTAGTGACTTCCACTCCATCGGTATGACCATGTTCTGGGTGTCCCGGGGTTCGGGAATCCCATTGCCTGAAGTCTTTAAGATCTTGAAGGGTTAGTTCGTAGCCAGTTAGATGAAGCATTGAATATAACAAAATTGAGGCATGTCCCGCTGAAAGGATAAAGCGATCCCTGTCAGGCCAAAGAGGTTCATTGGCGTCATATTTCATTATCCGCGTCCAAAGGACATGTGCTAAAGGTGCAAGAGCCATAGCTGTTCCTTGATGACCCGACTTTGCAGCATGCGGTGCATCCATTGCCAAACCCTTAATTACAGCAATTGATCGTTGATCTATTTCGCTAAAAGACATTTTTTCATTTCGAGCTCGACGACTGATGCAAGACTTACCGTATACGCAAAGGTGCACTCAGAAGTGCATTTCTGAAAACTATCAGACTCCATTAAGGGCTTGATAAATTTTTCATCAATAACACACTCGGTGAATTTTGGGAAATACCATGAATTTCGTGATTAAAAAGTTTGTCGCCCCAGTGGTGCTTCTGACAATCGCAGTGTTTGCTTGGGTAAATGCTGTTTCTTTGGATAATCAAAGTGGAAAAAATGCACAAGTTTTTTCTGATCAAAATGATTCAACCCTTTCGACCTCTTTATTTTCAGCGCGTAGAGTGCCGGTTTTCTTGCAGGCGCCTATTGCTGATCAGGAGTTAAGGATTGCAGCTGAAAAAATCGTCGCTCAGTTACCAGGACTTTCCTGTGTAAATGTACTCGAAGACGGGAGAGTAATTTTTGAACAACTTTCAAATGAACCTGTGATACCCGCGAGCACCCAAAAACTTTTGACCGGAATTGCTTTGTTGGAAAATTTTGGACCTGAACATAGGTTTTCGACCAGAGTTATTTCCCAGAATCAACCAGTAAATGGAATCCTGGAAGGAGATTTGTGGGTTGTTGGTGGAGGAGATCCGCTGTTGATGACTGCTAATTATGCGGAGCGTTACAAGGATCCGTTTCCTTACACAAACATTCAAGACCTTGCATTAAAGATTGTATCTTCAGGAATCAATCAGGTCACAGGTGCTGTGATCGGAGATGAAAGCCTGTTCGACGATATGCGGTTCGTTGATACTTGGCCGGAGAGATTTCGTTACACAGATCAGAAGCAGTCAGGTCCACTGAGTGCACTTTCTTTGAATGCGGGGTTTGTTAGATGGGACCCAGTTAAGGAGTCAAATGGTTTTAATACACCAGCTGAGGACCCCGCTGAGTATGCAGCTTCTGTCTTAGAAGAAATTTTGAAAGATAATGGTATAACTATTAACGAAACTGCAAAATCAGGAGTATCTCCAGATGATGCATATTTTGAAATCGCTCGTATCGATTCACCCGAACTGTCAGAGATGATTTCGAAAATGCTTCTAGGTAGTGATAACACTACTGCAGAGGTTCTGCTTAAAGGGCTTTCAGCACGTAATGAGTTGCCGGGAACTTCTAAAGCTGGTACAGCTATTGTTGTCGAGTCGCTGAAAGATTCAGGGTATTACATGGAGGGAGTAGAAGTTGCAGATGCTTCTGGTTTGGATTACGGAAATCGGGTAACTTGCAGGCTCTTAACTGAATTGTTAGATGAAGGTTTATACTCACCCAATTTGAAAAAGAGTTTGCCTATTACCGGCAAAAACGGAACTTTACGGAAGAGACTTGTAGATACTCCAGCGGAAGGTCGTGTTCGAGGTAAAACTGGTTCCCTAAATGGCGTGATTAGTCTCGCTGGCACGGTCGACACACTTTTTGATCGAAATTTAAGCTTTGCTTTCGTGACGAATTTCGACAGCGAAAAAAGCAGAATCAAGTATCTACACGATCAACTCCTTCTGGAATTAATTCAATATCCTCAGGGACCTCCTTTGGAACTTTTAGAGCCACTTGTTGAAGAATGAAAACAAAAATTTTGCCCATGTTTCCACTCAATTTGGTTCTTTTTCCGGAAGGAATCCTACCGTTGCATATTTTCGAGGAACGCTATCGAGTCATGGTTGAGGAGGTTATGAAAACAGATAGATGCTTTGGTGTGATTTTGATCGAACGTGGATATGAGGTCGGTGGTGGTGATACGCGTAAAACGGTTGGAACGCTTGCTGAAATAGTTGATTCGAAAAAATCTATTGATGGAAGGTGGATTTTAATAACTCGCGGGGTTAGAAGAATAAAAGCGATCAACTGGTTGGATGATTCACCTTATCCGCGTGCTGAGGTTGAATTTTTAAATGATGACTTGGAGGATTGTGACAAAATAAATGATTGGCCAGAAATTGTAAGTCGCATGAGGAGAATGCTTGCAGTTTTAGCGGAGCTTGGGGACGAGGTTGCACCAATCTCAATAGAAATTTCTGACGATCCCATATTGGGCTCTTTCCAGATGGCCTCAGTTATCCCAGTAACTTCATTTGATTTACAGAAATTATTAGAAAGTAATTCACTTGTTGAGAGGTGCGCTTTAATAAAAAGATTTCTGAAAAATATTGAAGAAGAGGCCAATTCCAGACTTTTTGAATGAGAGTCCCATGCCATCTTGCAAGATAGCGTTGGAGTATGAGTTCAAAAGGTAAATTGGACAATATTTTGAATCTTGTCCGTGATTACATTCGTCAAGAAACAGTCGAGCCTATTAAGTCTCTTTTTAGCTCTATGATCTTTCATTTTCTGGGGTCATTGTTCTTAGCTCTCGGTATTATCCTTATTTCATTTGGAGTACTCGGGTTCCTGCAAAGATTTGAACGATTAGATGATTGGTTTGCCTGGGTGCCCCATTTAGGAGCTTCTCTTTTTCTCTTTCTTATGACTTTTTTTACTTTCAAATTGTTGATAATTAAAAAGAGTTGAGATGTCTAAAAAACAAATTACTAAAGCCGATCTTGAAGAAGCATTCGACTCTTTTATGGGGGATAATGGTGGAGAAGAATCAAAGATCAAATCGGTAGCTATTCTTGCTGCAGCATTACTTTTTGGAGCTATTATTTTTGCAATATTTTCTGCCGGAAAACGGTCTGGCAAGTTGCGGTCGACTGTTGTTGAAGTCAGGAGATCCTAGTTGCTTCTTCGTAAACTGCTTCTACGAGCAACTTTCCGTTTCTTTATTAGAAGAAGTAAATTTCTTACCCCGATAGTTTTTCTTGGCTGGGGTTTATCTTTTTTACGTTGGTTAATAAATAGAGAAAAAAGATCTAACTCATCTGTGCAAACTTTGAAAGCAGGAGAAACGGTTTCAATTTCTAACATTGATATAGAAGAGAGTATAAAAAATGAGTAAGACTTATCAGGCGGGCGATCAAGTTCTACTCGTTGATTCAAAAAAGAGACATTACTTGTTGACCCTTGAAAAGGGCGGTGAATTCCACACCCATTCAGGGGTGGTTCTTCATGACAAACTTATAGGTGCTTTCGATGGTTCATCCGTTTCCTCAACTTCTAACTCTATTTACATGTCATTTAGACCTTCTATGTCTGAATACATAAAGAAAATGCCTCGAGGGGCGCAAGTTATTTATCCAAAAGATATTGGAGCAATTTTGATGATTGCAGATATCTATCCAAAAGCCAAAGTTTTTGAAACGGGTGTTGGCTCAGGGGCTTTATCCATGGCTTTATTAAGAAGTGGGGCAAACGTATTTGGATATGAGATTAGGGAAGATTTTGCTAACAGGGCGAGGGAAAATGTAAAAGTAATGCTTGGGGAAAAGGCACTTGAGAATTATCACATAGAAATTAGAGATTCTTATGAAGGGATAGAGGAAAAAGATTTTGATCGTGCAATTTTAGACTTGCCGGAACCATGGTTGGTCGTACCACATTTGAAAGAAGTACTTTCAAGCGGAGCTATTGCAGTTGCCTACACACCATCAATTAAGCAAGCGATAAAGTTTCGTGAAGCTATTGCAAAAAACGGGTTTTCTTTAGGTGAAACCATAGAAGTTCTGCATCGCGGTTGGCATATAGATGGGGAAGCGGTCAGACCCGATCATCGCATGGTTGCACATACTGCTTTTATCAGCGCTGGCCGATTGCTGTACAAGTGAAAGCAGTTTTTACGTCGATATTCGCTCTTTTTATTTCACTTGTTATTGCCTGCTCAAGCTCAGATGAGGAAAGCGCTTCGATTTCAATAGTTGCGGAAAATTCTGACTGTATAGAAAATTGCGTTACTGACGGAACTATCCAGCTTCAAGAATTAGGGACAACGATACTTCCAGGGGAATCGGTATTCCAGGTAAGGGGTTTAGGTTGTAACTATTTGCAGTATGGAACAGGATTTTTTGTTGAGAAGGATCTTGTAGTAACGAATGCACACGTCGTAGCGGGAGTAGCCACTCCGATTATTCTTCATGAAGGTGAAGAATATGATTTAGAGTTAGTTTCCTTCGACCCGAACAGTGACTTGGCTATTTTGAAAACAGGCTCCTTCACTCAAGAACCTCTAGAACTCGATGATGCAAAAGAAGGTGAAACCGCAACGGTGGTAGCCTTCGTGAAAGATGGAGAAAGAATTATCAGTGATGTCAACGTCAAAGAAAAAATACTTGCAGTCGGAAAAGACATTTTCGGCGAAGAGGGAGATTCACGGGAAGCTTTATCATTGGAAGCTTCAATAGAGTCAGGATTTTCTGGCTCACCAGTTTTAAATAGTGACTCGTCAGTAATTGGTGTTATCTTTTCCCGCTCAAGGGGAGGCAGCTCAACGGCTTATGCCGTACAGTCATCTGAAGTGAAGAGAATAATAGAAAAAGAACCTGAACTAGGCAGTTCCACTAAGTGCATGCCTTAGCAGAATCAATCAGCTTCTAAAAAGATGCACTCTCCAGGACATTCTTCTGCAGATTCGATGCAGGCCTCAACCTGATCATCAGGAACGTTTGCCAATCCTTCAGGTCCAGGTCCGAAAACCTTGTCACCTTCTTTTACGTACGCGAGACCATCGTCAAGCAGGACAAACACATCCGGTGCTATTTCTTCGCATAAACCATCTCCTGTGCAGAGATCTTGATCAATCCAAACTTTCATTTATATTTTTCCTCCTGAAGAAGTGACGATTTATCCTATGTTAATAGTAACAATTAGTTACGAATTTTGCTGAATGTAGCTGAAAATTTTTTAAGTTGTATTATCGTGAAACTACTTCGACATTATCTATTCAGGAGCCAAAATGACAGACTCGAAAGACAGTTTAGATGAGTCTCATCAAAGCGGAAATACAGATGCTTCACCTGATTTCGTAAAGGCGAGTGAAAATCTCACTGCAGAAGTAAAAGAACTGCGAAAAAATCGCTTGGAAAATGCTCAAAAAATCAATGACCTCAGAAAACAAAATCGTGAGATTCTTTCTGCATTAGAGCAAGAGAAAAATAGAAACGGAAAATTGACTGTCAATCTGGAGTCAATTCGAGAGCAAGTAATTAGTTTACGCGACGAAATCGAGAACCTTTCCAAACCACCTGCAGCCTACGGAACAGTTGTAAAAGTAAACAAAGATGCAACAATCGATGTTACTTCTTCTGGAAGGAAATTGAAGGTTAACGCGCTTGGTTCCGTGCTTGAAAATCTTAAGGTCGGAGATGAAGTGGTCTTGAATGAATCAATGGTTGTAGTGGATTCGCGTGAGCCGGACTCTAGTGGCGAAATAGTGAAAATAAAAGAGATTCTCGACGGCGGGCGCAGGGCGGTAGTCGTAGGAAGAACTGATGAAGAGCGTGTTGTCGGTATGGCAAAAAGCCTTGATGACATCAGTCTGAGGAGCGGGGATTCAGTAAGAGTGGATGAGCGATCCGGCATTCTGCTTGAGCGACTGCCCAGACCTGAAGTAGAAGATTTAGTTCTTGAGCAGATACCAGACGAAACCTATGAAGATGTCGGAGGTCTCGACAGGGAAATAGAAATGATTGTTGATGCTGTTGAACTTCCTTTCATCCACAAAGAACTATTTTCAAAATATGATCTTCCGGCACCTAAAGGAATTCTTTTGTATGGACCGCCAGGTTGCGGGAAAACTTTGATCGCCAAAGCTGTTGCTAATTCACTTGCTTTAAAGGTTGCTGAAGTGACAGGTGATAATACTGCGCGAAGCTATTTTCTCAACATTAAAGGACCTGAATTACTCAATAAATATGTAGGAGAGACAGAAAGACAAATCCGACTAGTTTTTCAGAGAGCCCGAGAAAAGTCTGAGCAAGGATGGCCGGTAATTGTTTTTTTCGACGAAATGGAATCGTTATTCAGGACGCGCGGAACGGGTATAAGTTCCGATATGGAATCAACTATCGTTCCTCAACTTTTGGCTGAAATTGACGGAGTTGAAACTTTGCAAAATGTGATTGTGATTGGAGCTTCTAACCGAGAAGATTTGATTGACCCTGCGATCCTTAGGCCAGGGAGATTAGATGTGAAGATCAAAATAAGAAGACCTGACGAAGTTGCAGCAGCACAGATATTTAGTCGGTATTTAACTCCAGACCTGCCAGTGGATATTGATCTAATTGAGACACTAGGCGGTGGAGATCAAGATAAGGCTTTGAAAGGCATGACTGACGAGGCCGTCGCTGCAATGTATAGCGAAGAAGAAGCTAATCAGTTCCTCGAAGTCACTTATCAGAATGGCGAAAAAGAAGTCTTGTATTTCAAGGACTTCGCTTCAGGGGCAATGATTGAGAATATCGTTCGACGAGCAAAAAAACTTGCGATAAAAAGAGATCTTTCTGGAGGAGTCAAAGGGCTGCAGGTTGAAGATCTTTTGACCGCAGTACGTCAGGAATTCAGAGAACATGAAGATCTTCCTAATACAACTAATCCGGATGATTGGGCCAAAATCTCCGGAAAAAAAGGTGAGAGGATAGTTTATGTTCGTACTTTGGCACCCGAGACTCCTGAAGACGAGGGTGGGCGTTCAATCGAAGCAGTGACAACTGGTCAGTACTTATAGTCTTTATGCTTCTTTTTTAACCTATGGCGAATTTTCGCATTTATTGAGTTAAAGTCCGAATGTGGCAGTCCAAAGAATCTACGGAACCGAAACCGAGTATGGAATAATTCATCGGGGAGTAAAGAACCCGAATCCGATAGGTGCCTCTTCATTTCTGATAAATGCTTACTTGAGCAAGTCGCACGAACCTGGACGTGGTCCAAGCGCTCCGAGAGTTGGATGGGATTTTATAGATGAAACACCTGATCTGGATATAAGAGGCTTTGCTCCAATAGGATCCTTACCTCCTGAGATAGAGCCGAATTTAGTTAATTCTGTTCTCGTCAATGGTTCTAGATACTACGTGGATCACGCTCACCCTGAATTGAGTACTCCAGAATGCTTAGACCCCCTTTCCTTGCTCAAATGGGATAGAGCGGGTGATGAAATATTGATTAGATCAATGGTTGCCGCAAATGAGTCACTTCCCCCGGGAGAAGAGTTGATTGTGTATAAAAACAACTCAGATGGTAAGGGAAATAGCTATGGGTGTCATGAGAACTATCTTCTAAGCAGAGAAACCCCTTTTGGGAGAATTGTTCAACATGCAACGACACATTTTGTAAGTAGGCAGATTTTTACAGGAGCTGGAAAAGTGGGTAGTGAAGTTCCAGGTGAAGAGAGAAGTTCGATACCTTTTCAGTTAACTCAGAGAGCTGATTTTTTTGAAGAAGAAGTTGGTCTTGAAACGACATTAAAAAGACCAATCATTAATACTCGAGATGAACCACATGCAGACCCGCTCAAATACAGACGTCTTCATGTGATTGTAGGAGATGCCAACTTATGTGAAGTGGCTACCTTCCTCAAGGTAGGAACAACTGGAGTTGTAATGGCGATGATTGAAGATGATTTCTTGGACAATAAATTAAAAATAGCAGATCCGGTTTTTGCTCTGAGACAAGTATCGCGTGACCTTTCTATGAGTGAACCGATTCTTTTGGAAGGCGGTAAAACAGCATCGGCTTTATCACTGCAGTGGGAAATATTTGAACGTGGACAGAAGTATCTAAACGAATTCGGTTTTGAAAATGTAGGTGGAGAAAACGTAAAAAAGGTTATGGATTATTGGGAGAGGGTTCTGACGGCTCTAGAGTCCGACCCAGAAAAATTATTTGGATTGTTGGACTGGGCCACAAAGAAAAAATTGATCGATTCCTATAAGAGTCGTCACAATCTCCACTCAGGTGATTACAAATTGGCAGCTCTTGATTTGCAATACCACGACCTACGACCAGATATGTCACTTTTTTCTAGAATAGAAGCAGAGAAAATTCTTTCTGCTGAAGAGGTAAATTCAGCTGTAGAAAACCCTCCGAGGGGTACGCGTGCCTATTTTCGCGGGAAATGCCTGGAGAAATGGCCCGAAAAGATAGTAGTAGCTAATTGGGATTCAATAGTTTTTGAAACAGGAAGTCAGAATCTTCAGAGAGTGCCGATGAACGATCCATTTAAAGGAAGTTTTGAACATGTTGATGAGCTGATCAATACCTGCGAAACAGTAATAGAATTAATTGAAAGAGTTTCTGAACCTAGTTAATAATTGAGGTCAAATAAAATGGCTGAAAAAGAGCAGAAAAAACAGAAAAAACTGGAAAAAAATCAGGAAGAGACCGTTTCGAGCGAAATAGATTCGACTCGGAGCAGTGAACTCAGCGCTGAGCTTGATGGGTTACTTGACGAAATTGATGAAGTGCTTGAAACGAATGCTGAAGAATTTGTAAAGAATTATGTTCAAAAAGGCGGGGAGTAGACAAGCTTCTTATGCTTGTAGGATTTAATTGTGACACTTCCAATATTCACACCATCAGAAGATCCGGGTCCCAGTTTTTTCGGGTTGTTGCAAAAAGTTACACCCAATCAAAAACCATTGGAAAGGATTGGAGAGGGTAATTCAGTTACACACGGCACAACTATCGTCGCTATTCGCTACGAGGGTGGAGTGCTTATGGCTGGTGATCGTAGAGCCACAAGCGGCAATTTGATAAGTCATCGAACAATGGAAAAAGTGTTCCCTGCAGATGCTTTCTCCGGTGTTGGAATATCTGGTGCGGCAGGACCAGCCATGGAAATGGTGAGATTATTTCAGTTGCAACTAGAACACTACGAAAAAGTTGAAGGTTCACCTCTAAGTCTTGATGGGAAAGCAAACCAGTTGAGCTTGATGCTTAAAGGCAATCTTCCGTCTGCGATGCAGGGTTTAGGTGTTATACCGATTTTTGCGGGTTATGAGGAAAAGACTGGTCAAGGAAGGCTATTCCAGTTCGATATTACTGGAGGTCGATATGAGGAAAAGGATTTTGTGGCTACTGGATCAGGTAGTCTACATGCTTCCACCGTGGTTAAATTACGACATTCAGTATCGCTAGAGCTTGGTGAAGCAATCAGTATCTCTCTTGAAGCATTACTTGAAGCGTCAGAAGAGGACAGTGCTACTGGTGGCCCTGACATATTGAGGGGCATTTTTCCAGTTGTTGCGAAAATTGATTCAGACGGGTTTGAGCGTATTCCCGATGGTGATTTGGCTGATCGTACTGAATCTATAATCCAAAGCATGTCGCAAAGGAGTGGCTCATAATGACAATGCCAATGTATGTTTCTCCTGAACAGTTGATGAAAGACCGTGCAGACTATGCGCGTAAGGGAATAGCAAGAGGGAAGGCTGCAGCTGCTTGCACCTATTCAGAAGGAGTTTTGCTGTGTGCAGAAAACCCTTCGAACACCTTGCGGAAAGCGGGTGAAATATACGACAAAATTGGTTTCATGGGTGTAGGAAAATATAGCGAATTTGATCAGTTGAGGATTGCTGGGATTAGGCACGCGGATTTAAAAGGTTATTCATTCAGTCGTGATGACGTTGATGCACGTTGGCTTGCGAATCAATATGCGCAGATTTTGGGGCAGTACTTTACTCATGAGATGAAACCTCTGGAAGTAGAAATGATCGTGGCGGAAATAGGCGATTCATCTCAAGAGGACCAACTTTTTCATCTGCTTTATGATGGAACTGTAATGGATACGTCTTCTTTTGTTGTGATTGGAGGTGAAGCTGACCTTGTTCGAGAGAAGATTGAGCAAGACTGGAAGTCAGGATTATCTCTTCAAGAGATTGTCAAGTTGACCACATCAGCCCTGTCAGGTCCCGATAGAAGTTTTTCACCCGATGAATTGGAAATTGCGGTCTTGTCCCGTGGTAATGGCAGAAGGGCATTTAATCGCATAGAAGGAGAAGAGTTAAACGGGCTTTTAGCCTGAACTCTCAAGTCTCACCGGAAAATGCAGAGACGAATCTATGGGATCGAAAGCGAATACGGAGTTACTTGCACAGTTAATGGTCAGCGTCGTTTAAGTCCAGATGAGGTAGCAAGATACTTGTTTAGACGAGTTGTTTCGTGGGGGAGAAGTTCGAATGTGTTTTTACAAAACGGAGCACGTCTCTATTTAGATGTAGGTTCGCATCCGGAGTATGCGACACCTGAATGCGATTCGGTTAGATCCGTAATAGCTCATGAAAAAGCGGGCGAAAGGATCCTTGAACAGCTTTCTAAAAATGCAGAAATACGTCTAAATGAAGAAGGTATTGAAGGCAAGATCTATCTTTTTAAGAACAATACTGACTCAGTAGGAAATTCCTATGGATGCCATGAAAACTACCTGACAAATAGGCGTGATGAATCTCTTCAATATTCGGAAGTTCTGATTCCTTTTCTCATAAGTCGACAAATTTATGCTGGAGCAGGAAAGATCCTTCAAAGTGGTAATGGTGCTATGTACTCGATTAGCCAGAGGGCAGAACACATATGGGAAGGTGTTTCGAGCGCGACTACAAGATCGCGACCGATTATAAATTCGCGTGACGAACCTCATGCAGACGCGGAGAGATATCGAAGGCTGCATGTCATAGTGGGTGATTCGAACATGAGTGAGTATGCCTCTTTTTTAAAGGTTGGTGCCTGTGGACTGCTTCTACGAATGTTGGAGGAACCTAACGTCATATTTAGAGACATGACATTAGAAAACCCGATAAGAGCCATTCGTGAAATCAGCCATGATTTAACGTGTAAAAGAAAAGTACGTTTGACGAATGGGCGTGAATTATCTGCCCTTGAAATGCAAAAAGAATTTTTGGAAAAGGCCCATCTTTTTGCTGAAATGCGTGAATTAAACGAAGAGGAAAAAGAAGTCATAGAAATGTGGGAACACTGCTTGAACCAATTAGAAAATGATCCTATGAAATTATCAGCGGAGTGCGACTGGGTTTCTAAATATCATCTAGTGGAGAGTTACAGATCGCGAAACAATCTTTCATTAGCGGATCCACGAGTAGCGCTTTTGGACCTTCAGTATCACGACGTTAATACGGACCGAGGTTTGTTTTATCATATGAACAGAAAAGGTCTTATTAAAAGTATTTTAAATGAAGCTGAAATTAGGGACGCCGTGGAAGATCCACCTGAAACTACTCGCGCAAGGCTTCGAGGCGAGTTCATTCGTCGTGCAAAAGAGAAAAAACGAGATTATACGGTCGATTGGGTCCATTTGAAGCTAAATGATCAAGCACAAAGGACTGTTCTCTGTAAAGATCCTTTCCGTTTTGAAGACGAAAGAGTTCAAAAGCTCATTGATTCCCTGTAGTGACATAACGGTCTAACATGCTTTTGTGAGAAAAATTGAGAGGCTATTAAACCTAATTTCAGCTCTTTTAGCGACAGAAAAACCTCTGAGCCGACACCAGATACGTGAACGAATACCGGGAGCCTATACGGAAAGCGATGAGTCCTTTAGACGCTCTTTTGAGAGAGACAAAGATGAACTAAGAGCTTTGGGGATACCCATTTCCTTGGAACGCATCCCAGGAACTGATCCACCTTTGGACGGTTATCGAATACTTAAAAGTGACTATGAGGCCAACCACCCATTTTTAGAAGAAGATGAGATAGCTGCCTTACATTTGGCTTCAAACCTCATTCAATTTTCTGAAGAAGACACCGACTCACCCTTTTACAAAATGGGTGGAGTTTTGCAGGAAAAAAAATCGGCTATTAGTGAAATACCCACCGAAAGCTCTCATCAAACAATCATCGAAGCGCTCGCCGAACATTCGACCATCTTATTTGCGTACAAAAATGAGAAACGGGAAGTAGACCCTTACCGATTGGTTTTTTCACAAGGCAACTGGTATCTGATTGCGTACGACCGAGGGCGTGAAGACATTAGGCATTTCAGAGTTGACCGCATTGAAGGGAAAATTGAAATCACCTCGAAAAAATTCGAATTATCCGATGACCTTTTCGAGATACTTCAAGAGCCCGCTTGGCGTTTTGGTGAAGAAGAAAAGATTGTCAAATTTAAAGTTCAAAACTCACACGCTACCTGGGCATTGGAAATTCTAGGAGATAAAAACGAAATCGAAGAATTATCTGACGGATCAATAATTTTTACGGAACTGGTTCGGGATTGGGGGAAATTTATGATTTTTGTCTTCTCCTTTCTCGATGCAGCTGAAGTGTTAGAACCTCCTGAAGCCCGTGCAGCGATAATTGACTGGTTGGAGGCACTGGTATGAGCAAGATGACTTCCTTAGAAAGAATTAAACGCTTACTGTCGGTACTTCCCTGGATCGAAAGTCAGAACGGACCCTATATAGACGAAGTAGTTGCAAGGTTTGATTATCCGAAGCAAGAGCTAATAGAGGACTTGGAGAATGTTGTTTTTTTTGTTGGTGTTTATCCTTTTACACCAGATTGTCTTATAGAAGTTTCCGTTTCAGATGAAAGAGTGTGGGTTCGTTACGCAGATTGGTTCCGACAACCTATGAAATTAGACAGCAGGGAAGTAGCTTTACTGAGTGCTGCCGGAAAAGCTGTTGCAGAATTCAATGAGATCTTGCATGAAGACTCACAAGATGAGCTGACTCCGCTCGACAGAGCATTGGCTAAGTTATCTACCGTTCAGGAAGACTCAGAAAACTTTCTAGAAATTAAGCTAGCCACACCGACAAAATGGCTTAGCGAGATCCAGAGAGCGGTAAAACACAGCACGGTTCTTGAAATTGAGTATCTTTCAACTTCCCGAAATGAAGTTACTGTTAGAAAAATTGAACCAGAGAAGATTTTTGCTAGTTCAGGTAAATGGTATCTACACGCCTACTGTCAAAAAGCAAGTGAAAACAGAACATTTCGTCTTGACAGAATTAAGAAAATCAAAATTTTAGACGAGGTGAGTAAAACAAAAACAGACAACAATCAACTGCAAGATGATTTTTCTGATTTGGAACATTTTCCGATTGTGTTAATAGAACTTCCAGCCAGCGACAAACATTTAGTCGATAGTTTCCCAGGTGTAGAAATAGAGACAATTTCAAAAGAGAAAATTAGGGTGCAGTGTCATGTTGCGTCAGAAGGATGGCTGAAACAGGTACTAATCTCACTAGGGGGTAAAGCCGAAGTCGTCAAAATACCCCGTGAATTTGAAGAAAATATTCGGTCAATGACAGCGAAGGAGATACTAAAAAGATATACCTCTTAACGGTCCCACATTCCATAGGAACTCGACTATGTTATTCCTGTGGATGATGAGAAGGCCGACGTGGAAAGAGATGAAACTTTTTCTGAAACTGAAAGGTGGGCGCAAGATGTATTGGAACGTGCTCGAAATCGGTCAGACAGAACGACTGAAATAGAAAATGAATCCTTCCTTCAAGAGGCTCACACGGAGTTAATTGACGAACCCGAGAGCAATAGCGAATTTCCTCGAGGATCAATTGTGACACGCGAAGATATAGAGGGAGATGAATCGGTCGCTTCGCCAATTTCGAATCCTGCTTTAGAATCTCTTCAAGAAAAAGAATTTTTTCCTTCATCTTTGAAGAGAACGAGAAAATCACTGGTCGAATGGGTAATTGTCATAGTAGGTGCCATCGGATTGGCACTACTTATAAAGACTTTCCTTTTTCAGGCTTATTACATTCCATCACCTTCTATGACTCCCACACTTTATGAAGGTGATCGTATATTAGTTAACAAGTTGAGTTACAAACTTCACTCTGTTAATCGAGGAGATTTGATTGTCTTTGACACGCCAGAAGCTGGAGGAAATGATGATTTGATAAAACGCGTAATAGGCTTGCCGGGTGAATTTGTGGTTGTTGAAGACGGCCGGATCGAAATTGACGGCGGTCTCCTGCTTGAACCTTATCTACCGTTAAACACTGATATTAATTCATTCTCCACTCCGGCTAATTGTGTAAATCGACCAAATGAGAACTCAGGTTGCAGGATTCCTGACGAGCACGTTTTCGTAATGGGAGATAATAGAAGCAACTCGAGAGATAGTAGATTTTTCGGACCGGTTCCAGTAGAGGATGTAGAGGGTAGGGCTTTTATCCGTGTCTGGCCTGCTAGCAAAATCAAGAGACTTTAGAGTTCTTATTTTGGTACTCAGACCACATCTCAGACATTTTCCTTACGTGATCGCTATAAATCCCGTCGACACCAATCTTTAAAAGATATTTTATCTGTCTTTCCTCTTGAGCATCCCAAGCAAAACTTCTGACTTCAAAACGGTGACATAGAGAAACAAGCCCTTCGTTCCATTCAGAAAAATGCAGATTAAAAGCATCGACACCGATTTCTTTCAGAGTCGCAAGTCTTCTTTCTGGACCTTCTTTTATCCGATCAATGGCTGTTGAATTTATTAGCCTTACATCAGCATTGCAGGCACGCCATGCCGTAATTTTCTCAATATCAGGATGACAAAGCCAGAGTCTCTTCAGTGGAAATGAAAACCGTTCGGCAATTGCAAGAATATTATATGTACTTTCAGAGTCTTTAACGTCAAGAGATAAGTCGAAATTTCCGTTAATTGTTGAAAAAAATTTTTCCAAGGTAGGAATCGTTGATGGAAGAGCGTCTAATACATTATTTTTAACTTGTCGACGCCAAAATAAGCGACCATAGTGACGGTCATGATGCAAGACGACGTTTCCACACTTGGTGAGTCTCGCATCGCTTTCCAGTCCAGTTGCATGATTTGAAAGGGCTAGAGAGAAAGCTTCGATAGTATTTTCAGGAGCGTCTGCTTTTCCCCCACGATGGGCAAATAGAATTGGCGGTCTTTCGATTCTGCTTTCTGCCTCCATGCATTAAGCATGCCGTAACGTCGTGCTTATGGCATTCATTTGAAACTAATTATGTAGGCTCACAGGATGGGAAATATTGGTGGTGGTGAGGTTTTAGTAATTTTGCTTCTTGGACTACTCCTTCTCGGTCCAGAACGACTTCCAGAGTTTGCTAGAAAAATTGGGAAATTTTTGACCGATGTGAAACGAATGAGTAGAAGTTTTCAAGAAGAACTTCGGAGCGCGGTTGAAGATCCTGAAATTGAAAGTAAAGCGAGAGCACAAGGAGCACTATTAAAGCAAGAAGAACAAGAGCAAGAAGAGCAAGCAAATATTAATGATCTGAAAGATCAGAGCAGTTAAGTGGTTGCAAACGAAAAGGACCGGATGCCTCTTCTTGGACATCTACAAGAGTTGAGGAAACGGTTACTTATTTCCATTATTTCGATTTGCGTTGGAGGAATAGCCTGTTGGTTCTTGTACGACTGGATTCTAGAACTTTTATTGGAACCATATTGCCAAATTAGAGGTGCTTCAGGTAGTGATTCAATTTTTGGTCTTGGTTGTGATCTTCTCGTGACTGACCCTCTAGAACCTTTCAGCGTCAGATTAACTATTGCAGGTTATGGGGGACTTATACTCTCAGTGCCAATGCTTCTATGGCAGGCTTGGCGTTTCATTGCACCAGGATTGCTGGCTAAAGAAAAAAAGTGGGCAATACCTTTTGTCTTATCAGGGCTACTCTTATTCATAGCAGGGGCAGTCCTAGCGTATTGGAGCATCCCGCGCGCACTCGATTTTTTAGTCGACATTGGAGGGCCTGATTTAGTAAGCGTTTTCTCTCCATCTAAATACATAGGTTTTGTTATTAAGATGATTGTGGCCTTTGGAATAGGTTTCGAGTTCCCATTACTCTTAATATTTCTACAACTACTAGGAGTTCTAACTCCAAGTGCCTTACGCCGAAGTCGAAGGTATGCAATAGTCGGAGTTGTAGCTTTAGTCGCTGTCTTAACTCCGAGTGGAGACCCCTTTACGTTAGTAATTCTCTCTGTTCCAATGGTTTTCTTCTATGAAATCGCAATACTTGTTGGTTCGTTGAGAAATCGTAAGATGCGGACTGAGGCTTGAAGATCGACCAGAATTTTCAACTTGATGACTTCCAGAAAGAAGCTATTGAAGCTTTGGAAGGGGAAAATTCAGTTTTAGTGACAGCACCTACGTCAAGCGGAAAAACCTTGATAGCAGAGTATGCAATAGCAAAAGCTTTGAAGAGTTCGAAACGGGTTTATTACACAGCTCCCATAAAGGCTTTGTGTAATCAAAAGTTTAGAGATTTTTCTGAAGAATTTGGATTTAATAATGTTGGTCTTGTTACAGGAGACCATTCAATCAGAAATGATTCCAGAATTCTTGTGATGACAACCGAAGTTCTGAGGAATATGCTCTACAGCTCAAAAGGCGTACCTGAAGATCTTTATTGTGTTGTTTTAGACGAGATCCATTTTCTGGAAGACCCATACAGAGGAGCGGTATGGGAAGAAATTATTCTAACATTGCCGAAAGAAATTTTACTTGTCGCTCTGTCCGCAACTGTTTCAAATTCCGATGAACTTAATGACTGGATCATCTCGGTACGCGGAAATAATTCCCAGATAACCCGTAACACACGACCGGTTCCATTGAAGGGACATTATTTAGCCACTGAGAAGAATAAGAGTCATAGGTTAGTGAGAATACCCGTATTAAAAAATGGTAAACCAAACAGCAAAGGTGCAATCTTTAAAACTGTAAATCGAGGCAAAGGTCGAAAATTTTCCTATCGTTGGACAACACCCCGTCGTAGCGAAGTTGTATTGGAGCTTCAAAAAAATCAAATGCTGCCGGCGATCTTCTTCATATTCAGCCGGAAGGGTTGTGATGATGCTCGAGATGCGATGGTGAGGTATTCATATTCTTTAAATACAAAAAATGAATCGGACCGAGCAGTTGCCTATGCAGAAAACAGAATTGCAGTACTCTCAGCAGAAGAAAAAGAACTCTTAAAAGTTGACACACTTTTAGAAGGTTTCAAAAAAGGTTTTGCATCACACCATGCTGGTCTTTTACCACTTTTTAAACAAACAATAGAAGAACTGTTTTCTGAAGGCTTGCTGAAGGTCGTTTTTGCTACTGAAACTTTAGCAGTAGGAATAAACATGCCCGCGCGGTCTGTAGTCATCGAAAAAGTAACCAAATTTAATGGTGAAACTCATGACATATTGAAACCCAGTCAATTCACTCAGTTAACTGGAAGGGCGGGTCGACGAGGAATAGATGAGGAAGGCCATACTCTTACATGCTGGTCGCCCTTCATTACATTTGGTGAAGTAGTTGATTTAACTACAAGTAAAGACTTCAGGCTCTCTTCCGCATTTACACCCACTTACAACATGATTGCGAACTTATTGGCCACCAGAACTGAAGAAGAAGCGACAAGACTTCTCGCTTCTTCTTTCGCACAATTTCAAAACGAGAGGAATCCCAAAACTTCAAACCGTAACCTTCTTGAAGAAGTTTCTGCTCGAAGAAATGTCTTGGAAAAAAGTGGAATGGCGCACGGTTGGAAATTAACTGAGATAGGTGAGCCTTTAACAAGGATATTTAATGAGCACGACCTGTTGATCACAAAGTCTATTTCAGAAGGAATTTTTGAAGATCTTAGAGAGGAAGAATTAGCAGCTTTAGTGTCATGTTTTGTTTACAACAACAGAAGACATGACCGTAAAATAAGGAAACAGCAAACTCATTGGAGTTTTGCAAGTGAACGAATTGAAAAACTCCTGCTATTGAATAGAGAAATTTCAGAAATCGAAGACAGTTACAAAATTGAAAGTATCGTTAATCCAGATCCAGGATTTGCGCAAGTCATACATGACTGGGTTTTAGGTTCAGAGTTGAGCGATGTTTTAACAGAAGAATTTTCTGGGGGTGAATTTGTTAGAAATTTACGACTCTCAATGGATCTATTGAAACAGATATCAAATGTTTTGCCTTCTGAGAGCAGAAAAACAGCTCTTAGTGCGATCGATTTAATAGAAAGGGGAGTAGTAGTGGTAAATACGGAATTTGATTCAATCCTCTCAAAAGAGGCCGAGAGTCGAATGATATGAATTTGAACAAGGGTGATAGTTGGGGTTCGGCCACTTCGTTACCTGCTGATGGATTAGTTGTGCAGAGCAACGAAGATCTTTTTAAGCAGATAAACGCTTACAAACGAAATGAGAAAACTCTCCCAGTGTTTGGACTTTTAGGTGGAGACTTATGGAGAACTTTGGGCGGACGTTCTGATAGAAGCCGTCTACATAAAGAAGGAGCTGCAGGTGTCAATGTCGATTTGGGGTGCATCTTGTTGGATGGAAAGATTTTCTGGTTTTCTTCTCATGTCTTAATAGGGAAAAAATTTTTTGGCGAAATGATTTTAATTTCTAATGTCGCCTACTACGGGAAAATGAATGTGGCGCCGAAAGCTCACCCGGGAGATGGAAGACTAGATGTATTGAAAATTGATTTAAATTTCGGACAGAAATTAAAAGCTTTACGACGTGCTGCTTCTGGAACACATGTGCCTCATCCGGGAATTAGATATGAAAGAGTTAAAGCAGAACAGTTTGATCTCCCAAAAAATAGCTGTGTTCGAATTGATGGTCAAAAGGTCGGCAACTTTTCAAATGTTTCATTCAGAATTGAAGAGCAAGCTTTAAAAGTAATTGTTTAGTGCATAGAAAGATGATTGATGGTGTCACAGTTTATTGATGAAACAACTTTTGAAAAAAGAGAAGAAAACCATTGGTATGGTCATCTAAATGAAAACTGGAACATAGGAAATGTTCCCAATGGTGGCTATTTACTAGCTGTCGTTCTGCGTGCCATGAAACAGCAGACTACATTCAGCGATTTACTTTCCGCTAGTGCGCATTTCTTGCGTCCAGGAAATATTAAAGCTGAGTCAGAAGTGGAGGCGGTGTTACTAAAAGAAGGTAACAGTATTTCAACTTGTGAAGGTTCAATGATACAAGAACAAAAACTTGCATTGAAAGTAGTAGCAGAGTTCGGAAATTTGGAAATTAAGAATAATGATTCACGTAATTTTGAAATACAACCTCCGATCTTGCCACCTCCAGAAAAATGCAGCGAGAGGTCTTCAGCAAGTCAAGGTATTGAATTGCCGATTCGGAGAAGAGTAGAGGTTCGTATAGCTGAAATGGAAAGTGATTCTCAAAAGGCTGAAGTATATGGCTGGATAAGATTTTGTGACTCGACCGAGCCAGATTCTTTGGCTTTGGCGCTTTTTTCGGACGCCTTCCCTCCTTCGATATTTTCAAGATTGGGAAGGCTTGGGTGGGTCCCCACAGTTCAACTAAGTGTTCAAATACGTAAATTTCCAACAGAAGGTTGGTTGGCAGGACATTTCTACACAGATGATTTTCAGAATGGTTCTACGATCGAAACTGGACGTCTTTGGGATAGTACTGGTTCACTGGTAGCACAAAGTCGACAATTAGCTTTGGTGAAAAATAAGGCCACAAGAGAATAGATTTTATTTCCGTATTTGCTCAATACTGAAGATGCTGAAAGAAGTGATTGCCGCTAAGACGATCGCAAGTGCCATAGCTTGACCACGCAACTCTTGCCCAGGTGTACCTAATAGCCGGTAAATCACCAACGGCGCTGTGAGATTGTCGGGATTTCTAGGAAGAAAAGAAGTAGCACCGAATTCTCCAAGGGATATGGCAAATGAGAATCCAGCCCCAACAAGAAGGGGACGCATTGAAAGTCTTAAATCTAAATCAAACCAAGTTCTAAGAGGAGTTACTCCGAGGAGGCTAGAGCTTTCGTAAAAACGTGATGGAATTCGACGCATTGCTGGGACAAGACCCCTTACAACAAATGGAATTCCTATAAGTGCATGAAGTATTGGAATTAGCCAAAAAGAGTTTCGCAAGCCAGC
Source organism: Actinomycetota bacterium (assembly GCA_002721755.1). Classification (GTDB taxonomy): domain Bacteria; phylum Actinomycetota; class Acidimicrobiia; order Acidimicrobiales; family MedAcidi-G1; genus MedAcidi-G1. The sequence continues at coordinate 52,353 of PBLL01000015.1, read as the reverse complement.
TAGGGACCCAGTGAAAAAAACAAAAACACCAAAACCTATTGTTACAGCAGAAACCCCCAAAGGAATAGAGGTGGAAATATTCATAAAATTAGAGACCATTCTGTTGCCGTGAACGATGAGAGTAGAAGTAAGAGTTCCCAAAAAAACTGCTATTAAAGTGGCAACTCCCGCGAAGATAAGTGAATTCCATAAAGAAGCGAGTGGAGAAATTGGAATTACGTTGCTGCGTTCAGTTAACCCTGAAAAAAATGCAAAAGGATCAGATGAATAGTTTTTTAACGAGCGATCTAAGAGGATAATCAAGGGCAAACAAAACAAACAAAAAAGATAAATTAAGTGGGCAGTTAAAACCAATTTTCTAGGTTTCGTTTTTCTTTTCAGGGAAAGACTCTCTGTTTTGGTTACTTTTTTCTCATTCCTTACCAGAAATACAGAAAGTACGGTCACGAAAGTAAATTGAATTACTGCGAATACGCTTGCCTGCGTTATATCTCCTCTCCAGATAGCGTGCCGCCATATTTCAGTTTCGATTGTTGCAGTTTTAGGGCCTCCAAGAATAAGAATGACCCCGAAAGAAGTCACGCAAAAAAGAAAAATAGTAGTTGCCGCGGAGATTATTGCAGGCAAAATGCGCGGGATAGTGATTTGAAAGAAAGTTTTATAAATATTCGCACCTAAAATTCTTGCTTGATTTTCAGGACTATCGTCGAGTCCTTCCCAAAACGAAGAGATCACGCGGATCGCTATTGAAGAGTTGAAAAAAATGTGAGCAAGCAAAATAGCGAAAACAGTATGCTTTAAATTCAGCATTCCCTGATCCAGATTGAATTTCGAAAAAACAGCTGTAAATGCACTAGCTACTACAACGGTAGGTAAAACAAAAGGAATCGTGACAAGAGATCGGATGACGCGCAAAGCTTTAAAGTCATACTTCGAGAAAAGAAAAATTGCAGGAAAAGCAAAGAGGATAGATAGAACAGTTGAAACCGCTGCCTGCCAGAAAGTAAACCAAACTATTTCCCAAAAAGATGATTCAAAAAGTATTTTACGAATTGGATGAAAAAAAGCATTTGAGGTAGTTCCAAAAATTTTTAGAACTGGGAGAAAAAAGAAGAAAGAGAAATAGGAAAAAGGTAAAAGAACCAGCAACCACTGTTTTTTACCTATTGGTTGATTCAGCGGAGTATTTTTTCTGTCCACAAATCAGTCCAAATATTTCGTCTTTCATCTATTTCAAATGCTGATAACGAAAATCCTGTTTGTATCTCCGGATAGTCAGTAAATTCATCCGGCAATTCGGCCTCGGAGGAAACTGGCATCATGAACATGTTGAAAGGTATGTCTTCTTGAAAGGTATTTGATAGCAAAAAATCAATAAGCGCTTCAGCCTCAGTTCTTTTCTTAGTACCTCTTAGAATTCCCGCATACTCAACTTGTTTGAAACAGGTGTCTTCAATTATTCCAGTTGGAGGAATCCCGCTTTCTGGATCCGAAAAAATTAACTCCGCTATGGGACTTGATGCATATGAAACAACTAGTGGTTTCTGACCATCACCAGCAATAAATTCACCGTAGTAAGAACTCTCCCAATCGCTTGTAACAGAAACGTTGTTTTCGTCTAATTTCTCCCAGAAATTCAACCAATTTTCTCCGAAATGCGAAATAGTAGCAATCAAGAAAGCCAAACCGGGCGAAGATGTTTCGGGATTTTGCACGACAAGTAAGTTCGAGTAAGCGGGGTCAATTAGATCGTGAAAATTATTTGGGGGTGGTAGGGACTCAGTGAAGTAATCCTTCCAATAGTTGACACACACATGACCGAAATCAATTGGGGTTAAATAGGGAGATTGGTCATGATCAAAGTGATCTCGTATTTGATTCTTATTTGGCGATTCGTAGGTTTCCAGTATCTCGGCGTTAACCGCTCTACCAAGAAATGTATTGTCAATACCAAAGATGACATCACCTAGGGGGTCTTCTTTAGTCAAAATAGCTGCAGAGATGAGTTGCCCAGTATCACCTAAAGCTAATTGCTCAACTGAAATACCAGTTTCGGAGGTAAAAGAATCAAAGATTCCATCCGAAACAGTAAATGAATCATGAGTTAGCAGAGTAACAGAAGACCCAGTTTGATTATTATTTGAAGCGGTTTCAGAACTCGCACAAGAAAGCAACGTTAGAACCAGTGTTAGTGTTGTGAGCTTAAAATATTTTTTCATCATTCCTCCGCTGGCATTACCCAGATCAGGTTCTCGGGTCAACTGCCCTCCGATACCGGACTCAGTCCTCTCAGCTCGGATGGTCCGAGCTCCCCGTATGTCAATTCATATAGTATCGCTTTTACAAGGGTTAGTTAAGTCTTTTCTTGAATAGGAGAAAAATGTCTTTTGATGAAATGAGAGTTCTGATAACTGGAGGTGGTACAGGCATTGGTCGAGCTTGTGCAGAATCCCTAGCGGAACGGGGAGCAACTGTAACAATATGTGGTCGGACACTGGAAACATTAAAACAAACTGCTGAAAAAATTCACAAGCTTCATGGAGTTGAAGTCGCCTATGTGGTTTGTGATGTTACCGACGAAGAATCTGTCCGTGATTGCATTTCAAGAGCTGCCGGTCCTTCAGGCGAACTAGAAGGTCTTGTTGCTAACGCCGGAGGAGCAATAGGGTTGGGTCCTTACGAAAATCTTGACGCAGAACAGTATTTAGACACCCTGAGGCTAAACATTCTCGGAACCATGCACTGTGTAAAACACTCAATTCCTTATTTCAAAAATAATGGAAAGGGATCATTTATCGGAATGTCTTCAATTGCATCGCAACTAACGCATCCTTTTTTTGCTGCCTATACAGTTTCGAAAGCTGGAATCGAAACAATGATGCAAAATGCAGCCAATGAGTATGGAGAACTCCAAATACGATTCAACTCCGTCAGACCAGGTTTTATAGCTACCGAAATGATGGAAGTAATACCGCGCGAAAGTGAAATTTACAAGAGTTACCTTAAGAACATACCTTTGGGTGAGGTTGGAATACCTGAAGATGTGGCAGCAATGGTGTGTTTCCTATTAGGACCGGACTCGAGATGGATCACCGGGCAAACATTTACCGTAGATGGTGGACATTCTCTAAGAGCTGGTCCTGACTATTCTGAATTTTTTAGCACTTAAGAAATTTTTTGTCAGCCATAGTTGATTCTTTCACGGGTTGGGACTTTAGTTGTTATATACCAGATTCCTAATACTCCGACAGCTGCTACAACAAATTTAATGATTGTATTTGACAGCAAAAAAATTGTTGCTAGAGAACAAAAGACCACTATTGAGCAAACTGCAAAATATTTTGCCTTTTTGGGCATTCCGAGGCCTTCCCGATAGTTCGAAATAGCGGGACCAATTCTAGGAAGACCAAGAAGCCATTTTTCAAAGCGCGGGCTTGAAATCGAGAAAAGCCAAGCAGCAATTATCATGAAAACAGTAGTTGGGAGTCCCGGAACGACAATTCCAATGAGCCCTAAAGCAACGCAGATAAAACCTAGAAAAGTTAAAATAAACTTTTTAACTTTGCTTAAAGCTTTTTTTGTATTCGCCATGTGATTTTTAAGACAAAAGGTCTGCAAGGTCCATAACGACGAGAATCAAAAGAAGGATTATTACGCCTGCATTTATCGTGGCAATAATCCACTTCAAATTATGATCACTGGTCCAGAACCTGCGAATACTTAACACATTGAAAAAAATTGCAATTAAACCGATTGGAAGTCCCAGTCCCGCTGTAACACCGCCAGCTACACCCGCCAGCGGCAATAGCCAAGGAAACACTACGTAGCTCAAAGTGCACCTGATGCCAGAAATCACCATTGAAGTTGAAAATGTTTTACTCGCGGATTGAATATCAGTATTTTCAGAAGTGTCAGTGTTCATTTTGCTCGCCTGTAATAAAAAAATATTTCGGTAAAACTCCGATACATAATAACTAGTTGAATTGAGGATAGTTTCTTTTATGTACGGAAGGTGATTTTATGTCAGTCTTAATGAAAGATTTCGCAGAAAATAAGGGTGAAGATTTAGCCCTAGTAGATGATAACGGATCAATAAACTGGAAAGACCTAGATAGACGAATCAACTGTTTAGTTCATGGCTTCAGGCAAGCTGGTCTTCAACAAGGTGATTCAGTTGCCATTATCGCTGGAAACAGAATGGAATGGTTTGAAACTTCTTTCGCGTGTGCTCACGCAGGTCTTATCTACGTGCCAGTTAACTGGCATTGGGTAGCCGACGAGCTTGCATATGTTTATGAAGACTCTGGATGTAAAGCGATTATGGTCGGTGAAAGATTCCAGGAGGAAGTGAAAAAAAGTCTCGCGGATCCCAGATCAAAAAACATTTCATTAGTTCTGCAAGCTGGTGGAGATCCCATAGATAACTTTGTTTCCTACGAAGATTTTTTGACGAGTCAATCTGATGAGGAACCAGAAGATCAATTACTTGGTGGCCCGATGTTCTACACGTCTGGAACAACTGGTAGACCAAAAGGAGTAAGGAGCGGACTTACAGAATCTGGACCCGGGGTAACTCCCGACATAATGCAACTAGTGGCAGCTGGCTTCGCAGCGATGTTACCCGTTCCAGGTGTAACTGCCCTGTGTGGGCCTGTTTACCATTCGGCACAATGGGCTTTTTCCTGGCTTCCAATGATTGCAGGATCTTCGGTTGTGATGCAACATAAATTTGACCCTGCAGGTTTGTTGGCGTTAATCGAAGAGCATGATGCAACAAATGTGCATCTGGTTCCCACGCAGTTCAAGCGGCTTTTAGATTTACCCGAAACTGAAAGAAGCAATTTTAAAGGAGATTCCATTCAAACTGTTTTGCACGGCGCCGCCCCATGCCCACCGAAAATCAAATCACAAATGATTGATTGGTTCGGAAAGAAAATTACTGAATACTACGGCGCTACAGAAGGTGGAATTATTTCACTCATAAGCTCAGAAGAATGGTTAGAGCGTGGAGGGAGCTTGGGTAAGCCTCTTGAAACAATTGAAGTCATCGTAGTAGACGATTCCGGCAATAGATGCGCAAACGGAGTTGAAGGAACTTTGTATTTCAGAAATTTGATGGGGACAGATTTTGAATATCATAACGCTCCTGAAAAAACCGAGGCTGCTCATCTAGAGCCAGGTGTTTTTACGTTTGGGGATATTGGATACTTAGACGAGGACGGCTATTTGTGGTTAAGCGATCGAAAAATAGACATGATAATTTCTGGTGGAGTAAATATTTACCCTGCTGAAATTGAAGGAGTTCTCGGAGGGCATCCCGCGGTGAAGGATGTTGCGATTATTGGTGTACCAGATGAGGAGTTCGGTGAACAAGTAAAAGCTGTAGTTGTTCCTGGTGACTCTTATGATGATTTAGATTCTTTAGCAAAGGAACTTGTATCCTACTGTCGAGATAATTTAGCGGGTTATAAAGCTCCGAAGTCAATAGATTTTCTTGACGAATTACCGAGAACTGGAACAGGAAAAATTCAAAAACAGCCTTTACGTGAACCATATTGGAAAGAAGAAGATAGGCGAATTTAATGACCACTGAAAATCAAAAAATTGAACAATTTTGGGAAACCCCTACTCATGAAGAGATAATTCAAATATCTCACGCTCACGTACAGGCGCTAGAAAACGGTAAAGAGGACGCTGTTTGGCAACAAGTTGGAATGCAACATATAGTTCTCGCTACAGTAGGCAGGCGTTCTGGGAAAGAACACAAAGTTGCACTCCCTATTTGGCGTGACGCAAACGGGCATCGAGTGGTAGTCGGATCTTTCGCGGGAGCTGACAAAGAACCAGATTGGCTTGCCAATCTAAGAGATACAGATTCTAATCCTGAAGTCAAAATCCAGACTCAAACAGGCGAGTATATTTGTACTCCTGAAATCTTAGAAGGCGAAGAGCGTGATTCACTTTGGGAGCAACTTTGCGAGGATCGCGCATGGTACAACGATTATCAGTCACGAACACAAAGAGTGATTCCTCTGATTAGGTTCCCTGAATAAAGTTAGGGTTTTCCAGAGCGAGAAAATTCCACCTGCACTGTGTAGATAGCACCGGCACCCGGTTCGATTCCTGACTCTGGGTCACTGCTTGCAGTCAATATGAAAAGTGTTTTCCCGTCATTCCCGCCTAACATGCATGCAAAAGTACGTTGAGGTAAGTCGATGACATCAGTTATCTCGCCACCTTCAACAACTCTTACCACCTGAGTGGAAAAAGCGTCAGCAAACCATATTCCGTTTTCACTGTCTAAGGTGCAACCATCCGGTAGACGTCCAGGCATTTCAGCCCAAAGTCTACCTTCACTTAGTTTCCCGTCGGGAAGAATAGAAAATGCAGAATATCGACATGAGAAAGTTTCCCCAACTATCAAGGTTTTATCATCGGGTGTTATCACACAGCCATTTGGAAAATTTAGATTAGTAGTTGCCACGATCTTGCGACCATCGGGAAAAACAGCTGCAAGGTCAGCCGTTTTAGGTTCAGCATCTGAACCATAGTCATATCCAAAGTTACCTACATATGCGACTCCAGAATCGGAAACAACCATGTCATTGCAATGCCAAGTGGCTATGTCGGAAAGGTCAGCATGAACAGATGTCTTTTGACCGTCATATCGAACTAATTGCCGTTTCAGCATTGCAACGACGAGCAGGTCTCCATTCGGTAGCCATCCCAACCCAGAAGGCTGTTCACTTCCTAAATCTAAAACCGTTTCCCGTTTACCGTCAGTCGAAACAGTGTAAACACGATGCTGAAAAAAATCGGAATACCAGAGAACCCCATCATGCCATCGAGGACCTTCTCCAAAATCTAAACCGCCAATGAGTAATTCAGGTGACGTCACATCGCTCCCTTCAGGCAAAAGAATATGCACACCGTAGCAATAACTAACTTTGCTTAGCGAATCAAAGGATACGATTTAAGAGAGGTTGGAAATGCTTTTTACCATTCATGCTTTAGATAAAGAAGATTCTTTCGAGTTGAGAATGAAAACTCGTGAAAATCATCTTCAGTATTTGAGTAGCGCTCCTTTGGTTTATGCAGGCCCTCTCTCGGATGAAAATGGAAATATGTGTGGCTCGCTAATAGTTCTCGATATGAAGGAAATTTCAGAAGTTAGAAAATTTGTTGAAAATGACCCCTATTCCAAAGCGGGGTTATTTCAAAAAGTAGAAATACATAGATTCACTGAAGCCTTTTCACACAAAGGCAAATGAATGTTATGAGCCTGCTTGATTCACAGACAGAAAAAAGGCGTGAAAAAAAGATATCAGAGTTCAATAATGTTCATTTTGACACTCTTGTTATTGGTGGTGGTATAAACGGAGCAGTTGCATCACTTGCCTTAAGTTCTCACAACGTCAATGTCGGTTTGTTGGAAAAGAACGACTTTGCTTCAGGTGTGAGCCAGGAATCCTCGAACCTGGTATGGGGGGGTTTCAAATATTTAGAAAGCTATGAGGTGAAACTCGTCGCAGAACTATGTCATTCAAGAAATCGTCTCGCTCGTGCTTACCCTTCACGACTAGCTGAAAAGAGGTTTCTCGCTTCACTTGATGCTTCATCTCCTTTTTCGCCATGGTTTGCTTCACTTGGAGCGAACGTTTATTGGAGTATCGGTCAGTTCGCCACAAAAAGACCTCGCTACAGGTCTCCAAGAACTATAAATCGTCTTGAACCATCAGTGAATGTGGATTCCCTTGTAGGAGGAATTGAATACTCAGACCACTTACTATTGGATAATGATTCAAGGTTCGTGATCCAAATGATTGTTGATGCTATCGAGAGAGGGGCGGCAGCAAGTAATTACATGACGGTTACTGAAGCTGAACGCGTTTCCAAACGCTGGCATTTAAAAGTTCGGGACGAAATATTACAAAAGGAATTTGAGACATCTTCTGATGTTTTAATAAATACCGCTGGACCAGAAGTAAACGAAATATGTGATATGACAGACACGAAAACAGCAAGTCAACTGGTTTTCTCAAAAGGCGTTCATTTGGTAGTCCCGAAAATAACAGATTCAGGGAGAATACTTGCATTTTTTGATGAAACACAGCGTCTTTTCTATGTAATTCCTATGGGTGAGTGTTCGGTAATTGGCACAACAGACGAGAGAGTTAAAGAGCATAAAGTGTCAGTAAATGAAACAGATATCGAATTTCTTTTAAGCGAGGCCAATAGAAAACTTTCTCTTTCGCGACCACTTTCGAGAGAAGACATCATTGCTGAAAGAGTAGGAGTTAGACCACTTGTAATCCCAAAAGGTGGAGTCGATAAAGATAGAGACTGGACAGAGCTATCAAGAAAGCATGTAGTTGAGACGAATCGTAAAGACCGGATGGTTTCAGTACTCGGAGGAAAACTTTCCGATTGTTTGAATGTTGGAGAAGAAGTTATTGATGCTCTAGAGCATCTTGGGTATAAAACTAAAAAACCGGCGACCAGATGGTACGGTGAACCATCTTCCGCGGAGAGGTCAATTTTCTTTCACTCAGCTGAAAAAATTATTGGAGAAACAGATTCGACAAAGAAAATTTGGAGACGTCACGGGTCCAGAGCATTCGAAGTGTTAAATAAAATTGAGCTAAAACCTCATACTGCCAAAAACCTCAGTGAAAGTATTGACTACTGTCCTGCAGAAATATCGACTATGAAAGATTCAGAACTTATATTTTACACTGAAGATTTTATGCGGAGAAGAACTCTTCTCGCTCAGACGGTACCCCAGAATGACCTGACGAGCGATCCCGGATTCCAGAACCTTATAGAATGCCTTTCTCAGTAAGTTCTATTCTATTTTTTTTCTTTAGGCCAGACAGATAGAGGGTTTCGTAACCAACGACCCAAAGAGTGGGCGATTTGGCCCGACCTCGCTGTAAGGGGAATGAAAGTAGACTGTTCGTCGATTGGAACAGCATCTCTAACGCGGGTTCGATACGACAGATAAAGTCCCAGAGCTGTCAAAATAAATGCGTTAACGAGAAAATACGAAGAAGGGGCAAAGCTGCCTAAAATAAAACCCATTGTAAGAGGTGCAATAACAGAGCCGGTGCTGCTAGCAAGAACCAAAGTGGAAGAAGCTGAAATACGTTTTTCGGAAGGCACCCAGTCATTAGCTAGAGCGGCAAATAGTCCATACAGCGGAAACACAAAAGCGCCAAAAAGGAAGTTCAAAACTATTTGAAAGTCACTTGTGTTAGACATTAGCGCCTGAGAGAAAGCAATAAGAATTGAAATAAGAATACACGCAAGAATAATTCTTCTACGCGGAAAAATATCAGAAAGACGACCAAGAGGAATTTGTAAAATTATCGCCCCTGCTAAACCTGCACCGACAAAAACTGTCGATTTGCTAGTTGACATTCCAGCCTGGAGAGCAAAAACCAATGCCATACTGGACATTGCAGCTTGAACAAAAGAAGCAAAAATAGTTCCGATTAGGGCCGAAGGTACGAACTTATAAAGCTCTGAAAAGGGCATCGATGAACTAGTTGGTGTCGGTGGATTCGAAGAGGCAGAAAGGGTCATAGGTACTATTGCCAATGAGATGAGAACAGAAGAAAAGATAAACATTTCGAATCCTTCTGCATCACCCAGATTTGCAAGTAATTGTCCTGCAGCGGTCCCACCGAGCATGATTACCATATAGCTTCCCAAAATCTGCCCACGATTGTCATTTGAGGCTCTATCATTCAACCAGCTTTCTAGCACTACGAAAATTGTCGCGTTGCATAGACCACCGAGTAAATAAAACAGGCACCACGTCACTGGTGTAACAAAAGTTGAATTAACAAGCACAGTAACAGAAGCTAAAGATGCCATTGCAGAAAAAACTCGTATATGTCCAACAGTCGCTAAGCTCTTTGGCGCAAATTTTGCCCCCACTAAATATCCTGCGAAATGGAAAGCCATTACTAGACCCATAGTCGAGGGAGAAAATCCTTCACTCTCACCTCGAACTGGTAGCAACACCCGTTGTATTCCGTTTCCAAGTTGAACGAAAGCAAATGAAAGAAACAACGCCCATATTCCTAAAAGGGTTCTAACGGTTAGATTTTTTCCGTGCGATTTTGACATCAGAGTTGTCTGATTCCATTGCCTAAATGGGAAGGACGTTCAATTTCTGAATGCTCAATAGAAAGTTGCAGAAGGTTGCTCGCAATTGGGTTTTCTATTGTCGACGCGCTTGGTACTCCATCGATTTTTGAGACATGAAGAAGCATTGCTTCTTGGGTTGCTACAGGGGAAGAGCCCTCATTCGCGAAAAGTTCATGATTTATGTGGAGTCTTTTTGAATCAAACCCGATTAAGAATGTCTGTGTGTAAATTAGAGAACCTTCCTTTACTTCTTCCAAAAAACGAATTTGAGCTTCCACGGTATAGAACGTTCCTTTTGCTTCTCTGTAATCCGAAGTAAAGCCGATATGAATCAGAAATTCATCTGAAGCTTCTGCGAAAGCGACGCCATAGTACCCCTCGGTCATATGTGAGTTGTAATCGATCCAAGTGTTAGGAACTATTTTCTCCCAGACTTTTAAAGGTTCTTGTTTCATATCGTCAGACTAATTTAGAAAGTAAAGCAACCGGAGCAATCTAGGCTTATATTAACCCAAGATCAACTAATTAAATTTGATCTAACCCTTTACAAAGCAGAGTCAACTAAGATCGCCTATTCTTTGGATATGGATAAAAAAGAAAATTTAGGTTTGCATGTAGTTGAACACCCACTTGTTCAGCACAAACTAACTCAGATGCGTCAAAAGAATACTCCAAGTCAAGTTTTTAGGACTTTGTTGAATGAAATAAGTCTTCTACTTGCCTATGAAGTCACTAGGGAGTTGCCAGTGGAGGAAATAGAAATTGAAACCCCCTTAGTTAAAACAAAGATGCCACATTTGAATGAAATGCCTTCAGTAGTGTCGATCTTGCGTGCTGGAAATGGACTTCTCGAAGGCGTTTTACAAGTAATTCCAAATGCACGTGTGGGTCATGTTGGCTTATATCGTGACCATGAAACTTTAGAAGCAGTCGAGTACTACTGTAAGTTTCCACCATTAAAAGGTGGAATGACGATAGTGGTTGACCCTATGTTGGCTACAGGTAACTCTGCGTGTGCGGCATTAGCGAGAGTTAAAGAAGAAAATCCTGCTTCAATAAGATTCTTGTGTCTTCTTGCGGCACCTGAGGGAGTGCGAGCTTTAAATGATGAGCATCCTGATGTTGAGATTTGGACCGCTTCACTAGATGAGAAGCTAAACGAGAAGGGTTACATAGTGCCAGGTTTAGGTGATGCTGGTGATCGTATCTATGGAACTACTTAGACAACTGAGAAAGATAGCAACGGGTGTTGTACTAGTAATATCTTTACTTTTAGGTGTATCTTCAATCTTCCTTAATAATGCTTCTGGACTGGAAGCTAAAAAAATTGTTTATCTATCTTTCGATGACGGACCGCATCCAATTTTTACGCCATTGCTTTTGGCGCTACTCGACGAGCACGGAGCGAAAGCAACCTTTTTCCCGATCGGACACAGACTTGAAGAACGATGGGAGAGCGATGACCTGCATGATCTTTTGAATAGGGGCCATGCTCTCGGCAATCATTCCTGGACGCATAGAGATCTAACCAAGGAAAGTAAAGAAAATCTATATTTTCAATTGGATAGAACTTCAAAGCAAATAGAAAGTATGACTGGGTTTCGACCCAACTGTTTTCGGGCGCCCTTTGGGGAAAGAAACAATAATGTCTTAGCAGTTGCAGAAGAATTAGGGATGAAACACGTTGCTTGGACAATAGATCCTCAAGAATGGCGCGAACCTTCAATTGAAGAAGCAATGGAGCATATTTCTGAAAGATTTGAAAACGGCGCAATACTGCTTCTACATGATCGAAGATTTCTGACTCTTCCCATACTTCACGAAGTTCTAAAACGTTTTCCCAGTAGTGAGTGGGACTATCGAACCATTCCTGAATGCAAAGTGGATAATGAGAAGACCGTGCGTTCAACATTCAGAGAAAAAGATGCTGTACCGGTCGGTAATGTCACCGAGGTAGTTAAAATTTCTGAAAATTTCAAATTCTCTGGCTGGGGATATGACCCCGACATGCCCGAAGGGGGTTTACAGATCAATCTTTCAGCAAATAGTAATATTGAAAATTTTTCTTTTGAAACTAATTCAGACCACGAATTCACATTCGAGATACCAGATTTTGAAATTGGTAGCCCAGTATGTTTATGGTTAGAAAATGAAGGTCTATTACGTCATAACACTTTTTTAGGTTGCCATAATGCGAGTTAATAACAAAGATGAGAATGATCTGTTAAAGGCATTCCGAAATTTGTCTTCTTTGACGTCGGTATTAGCAAAAGTAACGGTGGAAGATCTACCGAAAGAAGTAAAAGGACCAGCTATATATGCTGCTAATCATAGAAGCCTTGCTGATTTATTAATTGCCGGGCCTACTTTTTTACATTGGGGAAGACCCATACGCGCTTTAGTAGCCGCTTCATATTTCAAACATCCAGTTATCGGTCCTTTACTTAAAACACTGAAATGTATCCCCGTGAAAGGATTAGATGTAATTGATGAAGCAGCAGAAGCTTTAAACGACGGATGGTCGATAGCCATAATGCCTGAAGGTCGTGTTGTCCCTGAAGAAGAATGGAAACCAGAAGGGGTAGGGAAGGGGCACATAGGAATTGGAAAACTGGCATTAGAAACTTCTTGCCCTGTTGTAGTGTCGGGTGCTAGTGGAAGTGAGTTGCTTTGGCCAAGAGGAAATAATCTTCCATATATTAAGCCATGGAAAAAGCAAACGGTTTTTTTATGCTGCGAACATCTGGGTGTGATTACAGCGGAAAATTACCGTGATTCTACCGACCAGATAATGGACGGGGTTAAACGCTGTGTGATAAGAGCTGAAGAAGCTACGGGCATCAGACGCTAGCGATCAAAAATGATAAGGAAATGAGGAAAAGTCTCGTTTTCTTTTTTCAAGGAAAGCTTCCCTTCCTTCTGTTGCTTCGTCAGTTGAATAGGCAAGCCGTGTGGCTTCGCCTGCAAAAAGTTGCTGTCCAACCAATCCATCATCGATGAGATTAAAAGCAAATTTCAACATGCGTATGGCGGTCGGGCTTTTTGAATTTATTTCAGCAGCCCACTCAAGAGCTTCTTCTTCTAGGTGTATATGTTCGACAACCTTATTGACCATTCCCATGCGGAATGCGGCTTCCGCATCATAAGTGCGACCTAAGAAGAAAATTTCTCTTGCAAATTTTTGTCCCACTTGTCTAGCAAGGTAAGCAGAACCGTAACCGCCATCAAAGCTTGCAACATCAGCATCTGTTTGTTTAAAACGGGCATATTCTCTGCTTGCAAGTGTTAAATCAGAAACAACATGCAAACTATGACCTCCACCAGCAGCCCAGCCTGTCACAACAGCGATAACAATTTTGGGCATGAAACGGATAAGCCTCTGAACTTCTAGAATGTGCAGTCTTCCGGTACTCGGCGAAGTTTGATCTTCGGGGGTATATTCATAGCCATCTTTCCCACGAATCCGTTGATCACCCCCTGAACAGAACGCCCACTCTCCATCTTTCGGTGATGGACCGTTTCCAGTGAGAATTACCGAACCAACATCGGTTGTCATTCTCGCGTGATCTAAAGCTGAATACAGTTCATCTACGGTTTTGGGTCTGAAGGCGTTTCTGACCTCAGGCCTGTTAATTGCAATTCTTACAGTTCCATGTTTTTTTGAACGGTGATAAGTGATGTCAGAAAAATTAAAGTTCTCGAGCTGAATCCACTCGCTTTCGTCAAATATTTCTGAAATGTTAGTTTTGTTACTATTCACAAGAGTCTCAGTGTACTATCGGGCATACGCGTGATGCTGCTTTTTTTTACTCAGTATTTTCATTTTAGGTGAGGTAAGAATGGAAAAATTCGAAGGTGTTATCGGTAAAACATACGAAGAATCGACACCTTGGTGGCCTGAAAATAAACAACCGGATGAAGATAGTCCTAATATTGTTGTGATTCTTTTAGATGATACGGGATTTGCTCATTTAGGTTGCTATGGGTCATCGATCGATACACCAAATATGGATGGATTGGCACAAGACGGATTGCAATTTACTAATTTCCACACAACTGCGTTATGTTCCCCAACTCGTGCGTGCCTATTAACTGGTCGAAACCATCACACAGTCGGCATGCGGGCTGTATCAAACATGAGAAGCGGATTTCCTCATCTTCGGGGACGAGTCACTAAACATGCAGCAAATTTAGCCGAAATACTAAACGCTGAAGGTTACGGAACATTTTGCGTTGGCAAGTGGCACTTAACACCTATGGAAGAAACCTCTGGTGCTGGGCCATTCGAGTACTGGCCGACTCAGAGTGGTTTTGATAGGTTTTACGGTTTCCTGCAAGGGGAAACGGATCAGTTTCATCCTGAATTGACTCGTGATAATCATCACATTGAGAGGCCAGCTGATCAGGACGACTACCATTTGAGCGAAGACTTGGTAAAAAATGCTTGTGAATTTATCAATGACTCAAAATCTATTTATCCTGACCGTCCTTTTTTTCTATATCTGTCATTTGGTGCCACCCATGCCCCTCACCAAGCTCCACAACAATTTCTCGAAAAATATAAAGGAAAGTTTGACATCGGATGGGATGAGATTCGAAATATCTGGTTCCAGAGACAAAAGGAACTAGGTGTCATCCCCGAAGAAACTGTGCTGGCAAGTCGAAATCCAGGAGTTGAGGAATGGGAAAACCTAAGTGAAAACCAGAAGATTTTTGCTTGTCGATTACAAGAAGCCTTTGCAGCAATGCTTGACCATACAGATCAACAAATAGGCAGGTTACTGGAACACTTAGATGAGATGGGTCTCAAGGAAAATACTATAGTCATGCTCCTTTCGGATAACGGAGCTAGTCAAGAAGGCGGACCGACAGGCTTGATGGACGAAATGAAATATTTCAATATGGTTCCGGAAGATGTTGATCAAGCAGTGGAGAAATTAGATGATATTGGGGGACCTAAATCCCATACAAATTATCCGTGGGGATGGGCACAAGCAGGTAATTGTCCCATGCGATGGTATAAACAGACGACGCATGGTGGAGGAGTCAGAGATCCTCTTATTATCAGATGGCCAAACGGAATCAGTGATCCAGGAAAAAAACGTGACCAGTTTCATCATATAACTGATGTTATGCCGACTCTTTTGGAAATATTAGATCTTGATTCTCCAGAGGTTTTTAATGGAAAAGAGCAAATTGAAGTAGCGGGTACAAGTTTCGCTTATTTGTTCGATTCGGAAACAGAGCCCACGCGTAAGCAAGTTCAGTATTTTGAAATGTTTGGAAACCGGGCAATATGGAGCAATGGTTGGAAAGCGGTTTCGAAACACGAATTTAGAAAGAATTACGATGAAGAAGAATGGGAGCTATTTCATCTAGATGAAGATATTTCAGAAACAAATAACTTGGCTGAAAGTGATCCGAAACGCTTAAGAAAAATGATAGAACTGTGGTGGAAGGAAGCGGAAAAGTACGGTGTGCTTCCGCTCGATGATCGAACACTTGAGTTGTTTAGAGGTTCTCCAACTAAAGGGTCGGCTCACGCTAAAAGAACTTATATTTACAGGCATCCAATCTCTCATATGCCTGCCGGTGTTGCTGCGAATATAGGAAATCGCTCCTTTGTCATTGAAGCACAAGTTAATAGAGAGAAAACTGAAAATGGTGTTCTACTAGCAATCGGAGGCGCGAATGTTGGACTGTCTTTGTTTATAAAAGAAGGGCATCTAATGTTTGATTACAACATTTTTTATGATCACAAAATACTAAAGAGTGAAATCCTAGTTCCAGATGGAGAAGTAAAGGTTGGGGTGCATCTCAAACGAGAAGACCCCGGTGGGGAAGCGACCCTTTTAATCGAAGGAAATCAAGTGGGTAAAATGGATCTACCATTTATTATCCGTCTCTTAGGAAGCACAGGAATGGATATCGGTAGAGATTCTCTATCTCCCGTCTCTGAACAATATGATGGACCGTTTCCATTTGAAGGAGAAATTCTCCAAGTTGCAGTTCACTTACCTGAACGTCATAACACTCTGGAGCAGTCACTTTTGGCCATGCGGGCAGAATTAGGTATGGAGTAAACCTTAACTTTCAGGTTTGATCTCCTCGAGAGCTCCACTCTCCAGGAGGGATTCAAAATCTGCTAACTCCATTTGAAGTTCCTCTAAACAAATTTCTCTAGTGTGCTCACCTATAAGGGAGGCACGAGTTATCACGGGATTACGCATATTCGATCCATATATACAGGCACCATCTAGAATTATTTCTCCGACGCCTCCTAACTGTTCAACTTTTGGGAGAAATCCACGATCAATTAAATGTGGATCAGTTAATTGATCGGCAGCGTTTAAAACGCGGCCAGCTGGAATACCGGCCTGTTGACACAATTTCTCAACTTCCTCTGCAGGTAATGAATTGGTCCAGTTGGAAACAATTGAGGCCAACGATTCTCTATTGTTGAGTCTGTAAGAAGTCTCCGAAAACTCTTCAATTGACGTGTGGTCAATTCCCATAAGGCTTGCTAGTTCCACCCATTCTTCGTCGGTTCTTACGCAGATAACGCACCAAGATTCGTCACCTTTGCAGCGGAATGGGCCCCAAGGTGCGCCTCTTTCTGAGTCATTTCCTTGTGGGGTTACCGAATTTGGTTCAATTGCCTCTTTGAAGAACAAGTCACCAAGAGTAGCGATAAGGACTTCTACTTGAGCGACTTCTATATGCTTGCCGTTAGAGCCACGGTTTCTGTCAACTAGAGCAGCGAGCGCGAAAACTGCACAGAGTCGACCAGCAAGATGATCGGGGTGAATCGCAGTAGTTCCCGGTGGTGGATCACCATCCTTGAAAGACCAAAGCCAAGACAATCCGCTGACTGTCTGAATTGTCGGACCGTAACCATTCCAGTCGGCAAACTCACCTCTACTACCCATTAACTGGCTGCTAACCATTATTGCGTCAGGATTCACTTCACTGATTGCTTCGTATCCAAGACCCAATGCATCCATAGTTCCTGTCGAATTATTTTCAATTATTACGTCCGCATCTCTTATCAATTGCAGGACAACTTTTCGAGCGTTTTTGTCTTTCAAATTTGCCCCAAAAGCTCTTTTGGTTCGGTTCGAAGATGCAAATGAAGCAGTCATCACTCCACCGAGGACTATCCTAATGAAATCGGGATACTCCCAACTTTCTACTTTTATTACGTCAGCTCCGTATTCAGCGAGCATCCGACCACATTCAACTCCAACCCCGCCATGACCGAAGTCGATAACGCGCAAACCTGTAAGTGGTAGATCTGATGCTGGAGGCGGTTTTATAGGTTCAGAAAATGAACTAGAGGAAAAAATAGCGTCATGTTCACCTAGAGAGGGCGAAGGAAATCGGTATCCGACGCGTTCTCCATTGACTTCAGCAAATCCAGACATCAATGGTCCGGACAGGTCTTTAGAGATTTCTAGATCTTGAAAGGTTCCTCTTGATTTGTAATGGGCATTGACTAAAACATCACTAGGTGTAAGCATTGGTGTGGCAATTACTCCACGATTTTGTGCTTCTACGCACCCATCTACCATTTCCTTGTCTTTCCAATGTTCCCAAAAAAGTGGATTGATTACATCGAGATTAAGGTAACGATTTATAGTGCTTTCCCAGTATTCGTCAGCAAAACTATCTGGAGATCCCATCCATTCCCATAAAGCTTTCCACTGCCTCGGGGCTAAAATAACTTGTCTTACAAATCCATCTTTGCAAGGTATATGAGGGTAAAGGGGGCTGTCGCCAGACCTTATGAGTGATGCAGGAGCACCAGAAATTTCGCTAGCAGAAGCATTTGGAATACCCCAAGTGTTCATTTGTGCGAGGGCCTCAACAGCAGATACATCTATATGTTGGCCAGTGCCTGTTCTATCACGGTGAAGAATACCTAGAAGTGCAGAGTAAGCACCTACTACTCCTAACGTGTCATATGCAACCGAGCCTGGAGCTAACAATGGTGGCTTATCAATTACACCAGAAACAGAAAGCCAACCGGATCGTGCAAAAACAACGTCGTCTGTAGCTACATAATTAGAATCAGGTCCGGTCTGACCGAAGTCTGTTAGAGAGACTATTACCAGAGAGGCATTTTCCTCCAAGATTCGGTCTGGTGAAATCCCGAGCTTAGAAAGAGTTCCGGGTAAGAAACTTTCTATCAGTACGTCACTTTCCCTAATAAGAGACAGTAGCGTTTCAATTCCGTTCTCAGTATCGAGATCAATTACACAGGATCTCTTATTCAAGTTTCGGTATGCAAAATAGATAGAAGTTCCATCGTCAGCGAAAGGTCCTAAAGAGCGTGAAAGGGAACCTTCAGGAGGTTCAACTTTTAGGACATCTGCACCGAAATCGCCAAGTATCCTTCCGCACAATTCGCCTTTTTCAGCAGTTAAGTCAATTACGCGCAGATTTTTTAAGGGGGAGTAGGAATTATCATTGTTATTTTCCACCTGATGCATAGTAATTGCGCTTTTCGAATAAGTCGAGCAGATCCGATGCCTTCTGACTGTATCGAACTGCATGTACAGGCTAAAGTGCGAGAGTGAATAAACCGATTCGCTTTCTGTTTTCAGCGTTATTTATCTCCACAGTTTTCTTTTTAAGTGGCGGAAACGCAATTGGTGAAACTGATTCAATTCGTGAAGCAAGAGAAAAAAAGCAAGACGCCTCTAATCGTCGTGCAGATGCCGCTGCTGTTCTTAAGTTAGCTGAAGCTGATGATGCTGCAGTTGTGGACGCATTGAATGCGTTGGATAACGCTGTTGCTATGGAAGAGGCAAAAATTGAAGCAGCGCGTCAAGCAATTGAAGCTGCTGAAGCCGAAGCTACTCTTCGTTGGGTTGAAACGGATCAAGTAGTTAAAGGTATCGAAGACCTCAGACGACGTTTACGCGAACTAGCGGTTGATGTCTATGTGTCGAGCATGAACCCAAGTGCTTTTTTTGAGTCAGATGATATGTCAAGTGCGGTTAGAAGATCAGCGATCCTTAGTGCTGTTTCAGGCGATCAGGGAGATTTAGTTGATCAACTAAGAGCATTAGAAGCTGATAAAGAAGAAATAGCACTTTCAGCAGATCAAGCGATACGTGATGCTGAAAGGAATCAACGCGAAATTGAAGCTTCATTATTAATTTTAGAAAGCCGAATTAGCGAGCGTGAGAATACTCGCGAGGAAGTGCAAGAACGGATAGCAGAAGCAGAAGCAGAAGTAGCTGAATGGAAGCGCGAGCAGTATTTGATGGCGATATTGATAGATAATTTAATTGCTGAAGAGTTGCGAAAGTCAGCGCCCGATTTAACGAAAGAATCCGGTCAAGGTTTTATATTACCCATTGAGAAAAGTAGCAAAATTACCTCACCTTTTGGAATGAGAACTCATCCGATTTTAGGAGTTAAACGCATGCACAATGGAACAGATTTTGACTGTGTTAGAGATCAACCAATATGGGCTGCAAAGGCAGGAAGGGTTGTTTTCGCTGGTACAAAAGGTTATTACGGGAAAACAGTAATATTGGAACATGAGGGGCCGGTTCTGACCCTTTATGCTCATCTCAACGAGTTACTGGTTTCTCCTGAAATGCAAGTGGCAACAGGTGATTTAATAGGAAAGTGCGGTAGTACAGGTCGTTCGACGGGTAATCATTTACATTTCGAAGTTAGAACAGGTGGTGAACCTAAAGACCCAATGATTGTGTTGCCGAAAAGTTAGGACAGATATGGATAGCAAGAACACAAAAATCGGTGTAGCAGGAGCTGGTGTAATGGGCTCGGGAATTGCTCAAGTTTTGGCGATTTCAGGATGTACCGTTGCATGCCTCGACCTTGATGCTTCAGTATTGAAATCAGCTAGGAAAAATGTCGAAGAGGGAAGATTTGGTCTTCAAAGTGCTGTTGAACTAGGAAAGCTATCGATAGAAGATGCTAATGCTGCGTTGGAGAGAATTAATTTCACAACAGAAAGTGAAGAATTGAATGATTCGGACGTACTAATTGAAGCTATTCCAGAAAGGCTTGATCTGAAAGTTTCATTCTGGAAAGAATTTGATAAGACAGCTTCGGATTCAACGATTTTTGCTTCCAATTCAAGCGGTTTTTCAATATCGGCAATGGCAGCAGCTACAGATAGGGCTGATCGTTTCATCGGATGGCATTGGGCTTCACCAGCCCCAGTCATGAAATTAGCTGAGATAATTAGAGGCTCTAAAACATCTCAAGAAACAGTGGACAAAATAGTATCTCTAGCTAAATCTTCGGGTAAAAATCCTGTGGTGATAGCTGATAGTGACACAAAATGGGGTTATGTAACGAACCGGATCTATTTTGCGATGGTTGAAGAAGCATTAGCAGTAGTTAATCAAGGGATTGCAAATAGAGATGAAATCGATCAGTTGATGACGGACTGCTTCCGTTGGCCGACAGGTCCTTTTGGTATGACAAAAGGTGCCAGTTCTGGATGGAAATAGAAACATGAGAGCTGCTCTGCATACAAAAATTGGAACACCTCTTTCAATTGAAAGTGGCATTGAGGTGACTGCACCTAAAGAAGGTCAGATTTTAGTAAAAACGGAATACTGCGGAGTTTGTCATTCAGATTTAAGCGTTATGGATTCATTAGACCTAACTCCAATGATTTTGGGTCATGAAGCAGCCGGAACAGTAGAAGAAGTTGGCAAAGGTGTCACGTCAGTTAGCAAAGGAGACAGCGTGCTCTTAACCCCCATAGGACCATGCGGCGAATGTTCCATGTGCTTTAATGAACGACACACACTGTGTGAACGTGGGCAATCATTTGTTTTCGGAACACTACCGGACGGTACAACCCCTTTTCAGAAGAATAACCTACCGGTTTATCAAGGCTTAGGTGTAGGTGGGTTTGCTGAATACACAGTTCTAGAAGAAAGAAATGTTGTTCCTGTTGAAAACGGACTACCTTTGGAAACTCTTTGCTTGCTTGGTTGCGGAGTTCAGACAGGCTTGGGTTCCGTACTGAATACGGCTGAAGTGCCTCCCGGTGCCACTGTTTTAGTTATGGGTCTGGGAGGAGTGGGGCTTTCAGTAGTGCAAGGCGCACGAATCGCACAAGCAGAAACAATTATAGTTTCAGATCCAGTTGAAGAAAGGCGAGTTAAAGCTGAAGAACTAGGTGCTACGCATAGCATTGACCCAACCTCGAAGGATCTGCTTGGTGAAATAATGGAATTAACTGATGGTATTGGAGTCGATTATTCATTTGATGCTGTAGGGAATTCCGAATTAATTGCATTGGGGTTGGCCTTAAATAAGCCTGGTGGAACCACAGTGATAGTAGGAGCAGCACCTCCAGATGAAGAGCTTAGGTTTTCATCGGCTTTGCATTTAATGATGAGTGAAAAACGTCTAATTGGATCTCTGCTCGGATCCTGTAACGCAAAAAAAGACATGCCTGTCTTTGTTGACTACTGGAAAAAAGGACAATTGGATCTGGAAAGCATGATCAGTAACCAATATTCGCTGAACCAAGTTAATTCCGGAATTGAAAATCTCAGGAACTCAACTGGAATCCGGAGCGTTATAAAGATCCATGAAAAGTAGCAAATCTTTAAACTCGATTATCAGGTATCTTCTATTCCTATTAACCACATTTGGAGCAGTTCTTTTCTCTATAGCCGTCTCTAAAAACGGTCTCTTATGGGGCGAAGTAGGAATGAGTAGATGGATGTATGAAAATACTCCGGACTTTATCGACTTCCTAGGCGATGTAATCGACGCCCCGATCACCGATATAGGCGCGCCACTGCTTTTTATTGGAATATCTATTTTGGTTTATTGGCGATGGGGACGATACGCGACAGTAGGAATTCTTTTAGCTGGAAGTATGACAGGATTGACTCGGCTATCCGACATTGTCGAACGGTCGGGTCCAAATAAAAATTTCATATTCAACGAATCAAAATACTACTTTGGTGAAGGTGGATATCCCAGCGGTCACATAGTCTACGCATTAATGATCTTCGGGATGATCGCCCATCTATCACGGCGACACACTAAATTACAAACAAGTCGTGTAGTGACATCCTCCATGATTTTCCTTATTCTGCTTAACATTTGGACTCGCATAAGCGGCCTTCATCATTGGCCTGCTGATGTGATCGGTGGAATTTTAATGTCAGTACCTGCTTTGATGATAGTCATATGGATCTACCACAGAGTGCCAGTACTTCTAAAACAAACGCCTAAGATGCATTATTTCATTTTTAGCCGAGAACAGGATCAGATGTTAACCGACAAAAGCAGAAGCGAAGACTAAAGAAACTATAGTCATTACTTTTATCAAGATATTCATAGACGGTCCAGATGTGTCTTTAAATGGATCACCGACAGTATCTCCAACAACTGCCGCCTTATGAGGCTCTGAACCCTTTCCACCAAGTTCTCCACTTTCAATGTATTTCTTCGCATTATCCCAAGCTCCTCCGGCATTAGCCATGAAGATTGCCAAGCAAAACCCTGCCACTAGGGCTCCAGCTAAGAATCCACCTAGAGAGTCAATACTGACAAAACCCAAAACTAAAGGAATAAGAACCGCAAGAATGCCTGGGGCAAGCATTTCTCGCAGAGAAGCGGAAGTTGAAATTGCGACACACCTTGCGGAGTCAGGGTTTACTCCCTCAGCCCCTTCTCTGAGCCCCGGGATTTCACGGAACTGTCTGCGAACTTCCTCTATCATCTTCTGAGCCGCTCGTCCCACAGCATCTATAGTCAATGCCGCAAAAAGAAATGGAAGCATTGCACCCAAGAAAAGACCAATGAATACTTCAACTTGACCTATATCCAGTGACAGAGAGCCCCCTGCTTCAATGATTGCGAATTCAAAACTCTTGAAGAGAGCAAGCGCAGTAAGTGCGGCAGAACCTACAGCGAAACCTTTGGCAACTGCGGCGGTTGTGTTACCTAACGAGTCAAGTGCATCTGTGACTTCGCGAACTTCTGGACCTAGCTCTGCCATTTCGGCGATTCCACCAGCATTGTCAGCTATAGGACCATAAGCATCTACAGAAACTACAACCCCCAACGTTGCGAGCATTCCTATTGCAGCCACAGCAATTCCATAGATGCCTCCATCAAGGGCTCCGATTGAATCAAATGCAATTTCTCCACCCCAATACGCGACTGCAATGCCAACACCTAATAAAGCAACTGATGCAGCTACTGAAATCATACCGGCCGAAATTCCGCCAAGTATTGTGGTGGCTGGACCGGTTTGAGATTGGTCAGCAATTTTTTTAACAGGAGAGAAGTGGTCAGAAGTATAAAATTCTGCTGTTTTACCTAACGCCCATCCGACGAGCAGACCACCTACGACTGAAATTGCTAGCCCAATTGGATTGTCAAATGCTTGATTGTCGCCAAAAAGCCAGAAGGATATGGCAATTGTTGCTAACACTGTTAAGAGCATTGCAACGTTTGTTCCGAGATGAAGTGCTCGACTTAGAGCGCGACTGTCAGTTGATTCACCGCCTCGAACTAGGAACGAACCAATAATTGAAGTAAGCATTCCGGCAAAAGCAATTGCGAGAGGGAACATTAGTAGTGAAATGTTTGTGCTCATTGTTGCATGTTCAGCTCCTAGTCCCAAAGCAAAAGCGACTAAAGAAATGGGAGCAATTATAGAACCGGCATAACTTTCAAACAGGTCAGCTCCCATTCCAGCAACATCACCAACGTTGTCTCCGACATTGTCTGCAATAGTTGCAGGGTTCCTTGGGTCATCTTCAGGGATCCCGGCCTCTACTTTTCCAACTAAGTCAGCGCCAACATCGGCTGCTTTTGTGTAAATGCCACCACCTACTCGAGAAAAAAGAGCGATTGAGGAAGCGCCTAAGCCATATGCAGTAACCACTTCAAAAGCATCGTCTACTTCAGCAACTAAAACGAAAAGTATATAAACAAGTGCCAGTCCACCTAAAGCTAATCCGGCAACAGAAAAACCCATTACAGCTCCACCGCGAAACGCAACAGGTAGAGCTTTCGCGGGACCATCTTTAGCTGCATGTGCGGTTCGAGCATTTGCCATGGTGGCAACAGTCATGCCAGCGTATCCTGCTGTTGCTGACAGAACAGCTCCGATTATGTATGTAAGTGAAGCTGCGGGAGCTATGAGTATTCCTATAAGAATTGCCATCACCGCGACAAAGATTGACACCCAAGAATACTCTTGACGTAAAAAAGCACGTGCTCCTTTTTCTATCTCATTCATCAGGAAGATCATTCGATCACTTCCTGGTGAAGCGGCTTTAACATTTGTGTAAAAATAGCCTGCGAGCAGCAAGGCTAATAAAGCAGATGAAAGTGCTAGATATGGTATGGCTTCCAAGGGGTTATCTCCTCATGGTTGTATTTAGATGGCTAAATTGTTCTGCCAAAAGGCTAAACAAGTATGGCTAATAATAGCCAAAATGACGGTATTAAGTGAGATGCGGGGTTCCAACCTCAGTGTCACATTTAACTTAGTAAATCATCAAAAAAGTGGCGTAAACATAAAACATCGGCAACGCTTAAAGTATGGAAAGACGGGATCTTCGTCAAAAAATGCTGGAAACTCGTAAATCTCTACCATCTCAGATCATAAATAAAACATCAAAAGAAATATGTGAACTCATCAGAAATCTTGATCTTTTCAAAAATGCAAAAATAATTGCTTCTTATGTGGCTTGCAATGGAGAAATTGACCCTTCATTCCTTGAGTCGAGCCATAACAAGATATTTTCTTTCCCAGTAGTCCAAAAAAATAGGTTACTGAAGTTTGTAACACCAAATGGGATCTTCGCTGAAGGGAGTTTTGGGATACCCGAACCTCAAAGTGGGATCGAAGAGGAAATTTCAGACCTTGATTTAGTATTAGTTCCGTTGCTAGCAGCAGACATTGAAGGGAATCGCTTAGGTCATGGAGGCGGATACTACGACAAAACTTTTGCCCTTGAAAGAATGGATAGAAGACCGATGTTGATCGGATTGGCACATAGTTTTCAAATTGTAGAACGGTTAGAAGTAAATCCATGGGACGTTCCGTTAGATGTTTTAGTAACTGAAAATGAAGTATTTTTCTGCGAAATCTCACATTCTCGTGTTTCTATGGGGGAGTATTAAACGATGCGAATAATTGTCGTCGGAGCTGGTGAAGTTGGAACCTACGTAGCTGATCGTTTGAGTAGACAAGAGCATGACATTGCACTCATAGAGTTAGACCCTGAGCGATTCAGGCAAATAGACGCAGAATTAGATGTTCTAGCTATAAATGGAAGCGGAACAGATTCATCCATTTTGGAAAAAGCAGGTATTAAGGAAACCGACTTGCTTGTAGCAGCAACAAATCAAGATGAAATAAATCTTTTGTGCGCTCTACTCGCACGTCAAGCAGGAGTAAGTAAAACGATCGTTCGTGTGCAATCTAGAAAACTCCGAAGTAAAGAGGTTTCAGGATTATTCGAAAAATATGATGACCATCTTGTAATAGACCCAGATCAAGAAGTTGCCAATTCCGTTTTGAGGCTCATGGAATATCCCGGTGCAATGGATCTTGCACGAATGGCAAATGAAGAAGTTGTAATCATAGGAGCCAGATTGCCAGCTCATGCCCCATTGGTGGGAGTTTCTCTACACGCATTAGGAAGAGAACTTGACCCTGACTGGGATTTCATAGTCGGAACTATTACACGAAAGAGTGAAAACGGTGACTCTGATGAGGTAACTATTGTTCCGCGTCAAGATGAGATTCTCAAAGAAGGGGATTTACTCAGAGTCATATGCAAGAGTCGAGCATTGCATGATGTGACACACAGACTGGGCATTGCAAGAGATGTGCCTCGGAGAGCTCTGTTGCTGGGTGGAGGTAGAACAGCTGAGATGATTGCTGAATCTCTTCTCTATAGAGGTGTTGATGTAGCAATCATTGAGAAAAAGCATGAAAGGGCGGTTGAACTAAGCGAGAACCTGGCCAAAGCATTGATTTATGAAGGAGATGTGACAGATGTGGAAATGCTAGAAGAAGCAGATGTAGCTCGCCAGGACTTGGTAATAGCACTTACAGGTGAAGATGATGCAAATGTTTTAGCTTGTTTATACGCTAAGTCTGTTTCTGTCCAATCAAAGAAAAATAAGACTGACGCGGATATCGAAACGATAGCCGTTGTTCACAGGCTTAAATTGTTGGACCTTCTAGAAACAAATCAGGTTGATGCTGCTCTTAGTCCTAGAACGGCGACTGCAAATAGTGTTTTACGATTTGTGAGAGGTGATGTGGGTAGCGTTGCAGCGGTGGAGACTTTCTTGCACGGGGATGTAGAAGTACTTGAATTTGCTGTATCTGATGAAAGCCCATGTGTAGGAAAAACGATAGAAGATATGGCATTAACCAAAGATGCTCTTATAGGAGCAATTGTCCGTGATGGGAAAGCACAAATTGCTCGTGGACATAGTACATTTAGGCCGAATGACCATGTCATAGCTATATCTAAACCAGAATCTGTCGAAAAATTAACGACTCAATTCGTGTGATTTTCTCTCGATTATCTGTACGTGTTAATTCAGGAAGTGTTACTACAGTAAACTCGCCTGTTTTAGTAGCGCTTTCGCGCGGAGCGCTTGTTGGTATTTTCGCGGTTGGGTTACTAGCGATTATTTCCGGACTACTTGATCTAAGTGATTCTGGAAATGACACTCCTAGTTTTCTCATTTTCGGAACTCTGATCACTATTTGTTGCGCGTACTTGACAAGATACGTTTCAGAGAAAAAATTGAATAGATCTGAATCTTTTCTGGCAGTGACATCAGGTTTTTTGTCTTCCATATTGTGTTCCTCTTTCATCTACTTATTCATGACAGATGAAAAGAATTTTGCGAATGCATTATTTGAGTCCACCGCAGCATTTACTACCACCTCATTAACAGTTATTGATTTTGGAATGTCTGGGAATGGTTTAATCTTTTACAGAACTGCATCACAATTGTTCGGCAGTTTTGCAGCGATCCTTTTAGCTGTAATGGTTCTACCTATTGCTGATAACAATTCCAGATCCCTAACATCTGGAAGGCATGCTACCCAAGAGACGTTTCCAGATAGGAGAAAGGCTCTAAAGAGCATTGCCAGTATATATCTCGTATCAATAGTCCTACTTACTCTAACTTTACTGACAACACCAGTAGATTTTTTCGAAGCACTGCTGCTTTCAATCAGCTCAATCTCCACAGGTGGATTTTCAATTAGTAGTGAACATTTTGGAAATTCCTCGGTTCAGTTGCTACTAAGTGCAGGAATGATCACCACAGGAATGAGTATTTTGGTGATTTGGAGGCTTGTAAGTGGAAAAATTTACTCCGCAATTCGATCAAGTGAACTTCATGCATATTTTTTACTAATAGTGGTCGCGTCATTGTTGTTATTTCTTTGGAGTGATGAAGGCGGAACATCTTCTTTAAGTAGCTCATTATTTATCGCACTAGCGTCGATTTCAACTACTGGATTTCATATACCACCATTTGGTAATTGGTCTGAAGCTACAGCGTTTCTTCTTCTGTTTCTCGTAACTGTAGGACCGATGTCATTGTCTAATGGTGGAGGCTTTCAAATACACAGATTAAGAATACTTATCGCTGTTTCGTTTCGCGAATTGGTCCGTCAACTACACCCGCGTGCAGTCGTCAAAATCATCATAGGTGACGAAAGCATAAAAGAAGAGCGAGTCAGGGAAGTAGTCGTTTTCCAATTTCTCTTCACATCTGTGATTTTCCTAACTGCAATAGCTTTAACGATCTCAGGTATGAGCATGTATGAAGGAGTCTCATCTTCAATAACAGCAATATCGACTGCGGGACCTATACGAAATGCAGAGGGAGTAATAATTGAGGTTTCCTCATTTTCGGTAGGAGAGAGATTAGCTTTACTCCCAGCAATGATTTCCGGTCGACTCTATTTAATACCAGTTTTAATCAGCATAGGATATTTGCTTTCTGAAGCAAGGACTTTCCTCAGACCGCGTAGACGTCTATTGCAGGCAATGAGAAGCGATCCTCGATGAAAAAAAGTAACCAAATAATCAGGAGTACGAGCCTCCACATGACAGGCATCGCCCTTCTGTTCGTCTCAGCAGGAATAGCAGTCAGTACCCTTGTTTCCCTTTTTGATAAGCGCGTAGACTTCATAGCCCTTCTGACAGCGACAGTAGTGATAGGTCTATTAGGCGCATTTTTCTTTACTTCCACGAAATTAGGTAAAACAGACCAAGCCTCTATTTTCACTGCAGTTGGAACCACCTGGTTATTGGTTTCACTGGTCGGAACTATTCCATATCTTCTCGCAGGCACTTTCACACGCGCGGGAATTGGAATTCCAGAAGTTCTAGTCGACTCACTCTTCGAGTCAGTTTCCGGTTTCACAGCAAGTGGCTCAACCGTCTTTGGTCTTCATAATACGATCGAATCACAAGGATCCGGCATACTTTTCTACAGACAGTTGACACAGTGGATGGGTGGAATGGGAATCGTTGTACTCGTGGTTTCGGTTCTACCATCACTACGTGCAAGTGGATTAGGTCTAATCGATGCTGAAGCACCGGGGGCAGGAGTAGAGCGAATAGCTCCAAGAGTAGTCGAGACAGCAAAAAAGTTTTGGTACATATACGCGTCACTTACGCTGCTTATTGCTCTAGCTTTGTTTATTAGCGGAATGGGCGTTTTTGATGCAGTATCTCACGCTCTCACCACTGCTTCAACGGGAGGTTTTTCCACAAAAGACTCCTCAATCGGATACTGGAACAGTGGAGCAATCGAGATAGTTGTGATGTTTGGCTTTCTAATTTCAGCGATTAACTACACTCTTCACGCTCGTTCACTTGAAAAGAAAAGACTTGATCATGCGTCTGACCCAGAGTTCAAGTCTTTTGTGGGGGTTGTAGCTACAGGCATTTTATTCATAACGCTGCTTTTAATTAAGGATGGTTTTTCGGTTGGAACTGCACTGAGAAATGCATCTTTTAATGTTGTGACCTTAGCAACAAGTGGTGGTTATGGAAATGCTCTTGGAAGGGGAGAAGCAGGTGATTTTGCTTCTTGGTCAGGGTCGACACAATTACTCTTACTTTTCTTCATCATCTTTGGTGGATGTACTGGGTCCACATCTGGAGGAGTTAAAATCATGCGTTTACGTATCGGTCTTGCTCACTCATATCGAATACTACGATCCATAAGAAGACCTCGTGCTCTTATTCAGGCGCGGATGGGGAACAGAACAATTCCAGACTCTTTAGTGGAACGGGTAGCCGGATTTGTGATTGTTTACGGAGTGCTCGTAATAATTGGAACTTTGATACTCACTGCATTAGGAACTGATTTAATCACATCCCTAAGTGGAACGTTTAGCACTTTAGGAAACATGGGACCAGGATTAGGAGAAATTGGACCCACCTCATCATTCGTGGATGGGTTTTCAGCTCCCGGAAGACTTCTTCTCCTACTTTTCATGCTTATAGGGAGATTAGAGATTTTTCCCATGCTCCTTATGTTTGTAGTCCCATACCGAAACTCTGTAAAAAACATTAGAAACATTAAAAGAGACACCAGGGATCTTTAGAATACTGATCTAAATAGAATACTGTTAAACTTAATTACCCAGATCAACGGCGCTCAGGGCTAAACAAAGCGACTAAGTGAACAAGTTATGAGTGCTGATAGACAAAATGATTTTCGGGACACCGACCTTCATACTTCCCAGGGTCTCTACGATCCGAGATTCGAACATGATTCGTGTGGTGTTAACTTCGTGTGCAATCTTCGAGGAAAGGCAAGTCACGAAATTGTAAAAATGGGAATAGGTGCTCTTTGTACATTGCAGCACCGCGGAGCAATTGGTGCAGAGAGCAACACGGGTGATGGAGCAGGAATTCTGATGCAAATCCCCGACAAGCTGTATAGAGAAGTTGTTTCATTCGATTTACCTAAAAAAAATCATTATGCGACAGGGATAGCGTTTCTTTCACAAGATGAAAAACTGCTAAAAACAGCAATACGTAGATTAGAGCAAATAGCCGAAGAGGAAGGCTTAGAGGTAATAGGATGGCGAGATATCCCAATCGATGCATCAGAGATAGGATCATCGGCTCGAGTTGCTATGCCGTTTATGAAACAAATTTTCGTGAAAGCAAGCGAGAATGAAGACATTTCCGGTTTGGACTTAGATAGAAAAGTCTTTCCATTTAGAAAACGTGCTGAACGCGAAATTTTTGAAAGCAAAGAAAGCGGATCAACAGTTTCAGGTATCGGCTCTGCAATTAATGAAGATAAGGGGATTTATTTTCCATCCCTCTCTTCGAGAACGATTGTTTATAAGGGCATGTTAACAACGCCGCAACTTGGTAATTTCTTTCTTGATTTAAACGACGAGAGAACTGAGAGCGCAATGGTTTTAGTTCACTCAAGATTTTCGACCAACACTTTTCCTTCCTGGCCTTTAGCTCATCCGTACAGGTTTATTGCTCATAACGGTGAAATCAACACTGTTCAAGGAAACCGAAACTGGATGGACTCTAGAGAAGCAATGATTAAAACAGATTTAATTTCCGGAGATTTAGCCCGACTCTTTCCAATCTGCACACCTGGTGCAAGTGATACAGCAAGTTTTGACGAAGTGTTGGAACTGTTGGTTCTTGGCGGCTACACACTTCCAGAAGCAATCTTAATGATGATCCCTGAACCTTGGGAAAATCATGACAATATGACCCCTGAACGACGAGCTTTCTACCAATATTTTTCAACGATAATGGAACCATGGGATGGTCCTGCCTCAATAGCTTTTACCGACGGAAGTCTAATTGGAGCGGTGCTGGATCGTAACGGGTTGAGACCCAGTAGATATTGGGTTACTAGCGACGATTTAGTTGTTATGGCAAGTGAAGTAGGAGTTCTTGAGATTCCGCCAGAAAAAATTATTGAAAAAGGTCGCTTGGAGCCAGGTCGAATGTTCTTAATCGATACTAACAAAGGTCGGATAGTGCGTGATCAGGAAATTAAAGACAGTCTAGAACAGCAGAAACCTTATAAGAACTGGCTGGATAACAATCTTATTCATCTTCGTGATATACCACCAGCACAAATTGAGAAAGGTGACAACCTTTCTCTTTTGGAGCGTCAACAAATATTCGGCTATACACATGAGGAAATAAAACTCCTCATTGCACCAATGGTACGAGATGAAAAAGAAGCGATTGGTTCGATGGGAAACGATGCTCCTATTGCAGCTTTATCACAGCGCTCAAGAAATCTTTACGATTACTTTCAGCAACTTTTCGCGCAAGTTACTAACCCACCTTTGGACGGAATTCGCGAAGAGTTAATTACAGCAGTTTGCGTCAATATCGGGTCAGATAAAAATCTGCTCTCACCTTCAGAAAGTTCATGCAGAAAGATTTTTTTACCAACCCCTGTGCTAACAGAAAAAGAACTTGCCCAGATTCAGTCAGCTCATCAGAATGATCACTTGAAGGACTTCCGATCTTTAAAGATTGATGCAGTTTTTGATAGTGACGGCGGCGAGGAATCTTTAAGATCTGCCCTGTCTGACATTAAAGATTCGGCCTCTCAGGCAATCAAAGAGGGAGTCAATATTCTTATTATCTCTGATCGTTTGGTTTCAAAAGAAAAGGCTCCTATCCCATCCTTACTGGCTGTAGGTGCTATCCATCATCATTTGATAAATGAAAAAACACGAAGCATGACAGGGATAATTGTCGAAAGTGGTGATGCAAGAGAGGTCCACCATATTGCTGCATTGCTTGGATACGGGGCATCTGCTGTTTGTCCTTATATGGCGTATGAAACAATTGATTCACTAATTGAAGACGTAAAACATGGCGTAAGTCCCGAATTGAGCCCGGAAACTGCTAGGCGACGTTATATAAAAGCACTCGAAAAGGGTCTACTGAAAATAATGTCAAAGATGGGCATCTCTACAGTCGCTTCATATTCCGGAGCTCAGATTTTTGAGGCAATAGGTCTTGGACATGAAGTGATACGTGAATGTTTCAATGGCACTGTCAGTCGCTTAGGCGGGGTTGGATTCGATGTTCTTGCAAGGGAAGTCAAACAAAATCACGAAATTGCTTACCCAAAAAATCCTGGAGCGAAAATTCACCGAACTCTAAAGCCGGGTGGCGAGTACCAATGGCGCAGAGAAGGAGAGATCCATCTATTCAATCCTGAAACTGTTTTCAAGCTTCAACATGCAACAAAAGAACGCCGTTACGACATTTTTCGGGAGTACACAAAGATGGTCGACTCACAATCTGAAGGTCTTTCCACTCTCCGTGGACTCTTCAAGTTCAAAAAATCTTTAAGACCGTCGATTCCAATCAAAGAAGTAGAACCAGTTTCAGAAATAGTTAAACGTTTTGCTACTGGGGCAATGTCATATGGATCAATTTCTGGAGAGGCGCACGAGACGTTGGCTATAGCTATGAACAGAATCGGAGGCAAGTCGAATACAGGTGAGGGAGGAGAAGACGCCGAACGGTTCTTACCTGATGAGAACGGTGACCTTCGCCGATCAGCAATAAAACAGGTAGCTTCAGGACGTTTTGGCGTCACCAGCGAATATCTGGTCAATAGTGATGATTTACAAATAAAAATGGCACAAGGAGCAAAACCTGGTGAAGGTGGACAACTACCAGGTCATAAGGTTTATCCATGGATAGCTAAAACAAGGCATTCAACTCCTGGTGTAGGGTTAATTTCACCGCCCCCACATCACGACATCTACTCAATCGAAGACCTCGCACAGTTAATTTACGATTTAAAAAATTCTAACCCTGAAGCAAGAGTTCACGTAAAACTAGTAGCCGAAGTTGGTGTGGGAACCGTAGCTGCTGGAGTATCGAAAGGTCATGCAGATGTTGTGCTAATTTCTGGTCACGATGGTGGAACGGGAGCCTCGCCGCTAACGTCCATCAAACATGCTGGCGCCCCCTGGGAACTTGGGCTGGCTGAAACACAGCAGACTCTTTTGATGAATGGGTTAAGAGACAGAATTGTCGTACAAGTAGATGGACAATTAAAAACAGGGCGTGATGTGATGATAGCCGCCTTATTAGGAGCTGATGAATTTGGATTTGCAACAGCGCCTCTCGTCGTAATGGGCTGCATAATGATGCGAGCATGCCATTTAGACACCTGTCCCGTCGGTGTAGCCACACAAAATCCTGAACTTCGAAAGAAATTTACTGGAAAGCCCGAATTTGTAGTAAATTTCTTCGAATTCATTGCTGAGGAAGTACGAGAGCTCCTCGCAGAACTTGGCTTCCGATCACTTGAAGAGGCAATAGGAGAAGTTGAAAGTCTAGACGTGGAGGACGCTGTTGCTCATTGGAAAGCAGATGGATTAGACCTCTCCCCAATACTTTATGCACCACCTTTACCTGTAGGAACAGCAAGAAGGCAAACAACGTTTCAAGACCACGGCTTAGAAGCAGTACTAGATCGCGAACTTATTAAACAGGCGAGTGAATCACTAGAAGACAAAACGTCAACATTAATTGAGTCACCTATAAATAATACGAATAGATCAGTGGGCACATTACTCGGATATGAACTCACAAAACGTCACGGAGGTCAAGGTCTTGACGATGAAACGATTCGCATAAATATGACAGGCTCTGCTGGGAATAGTTTTGGAGCTTTCATTCCTAGAGGAATATCCCTTCGATTAGAAGGCGATGCCAATGACTACGTGGGTAAAGGTCTTTCTGGTGGAAAGATCTACTTACGACCACACAAAACCGCCCAATTTAAGTCACATGAACAAGTAATTGCAGGAAATGTTCTCCTCTACGGAGCTACAGCGGGTGAAGCATTCTTTAGTGGAAAAGTAGGAGAAAGATTTTGCGTGCGTAATTCAGGGGCGACAGCAGTAGCAGAAGGTGTCGGCGACCACGGTTGTGAATATATGACAGGTGGTCGTGCAGTGATTCTTGGTCCGACCGGAAGGAACTTTGCCGCTGGCATGTCCGGAGGTATTGCCTTTGTCTATAACCCACATCGGGAATTTCATGCAAATGTAAACCCAGAAATGGTAATTCTTGAAAACCTTGATAAGGATGACTCAGACTGGCTTAAAGAACTACTTCGCCGATATATCACTGAGACATCATCTTCACTGGCTAACACACTCTTAGAAGATTGGGACAATTCAGTCACAAACTTCACGAAAGTCGTTCCAGTTGACTATAAGCGAGTGATCGAAGCTGCCGAAGCAGCAAAAAACGCAGGATTAGATGAAACAGCGGCAGTAATGGCTGCATCGAGGAAATAGTTATGGGTGACGCTAGAGGATTCCTAGAACATGACCGGGAGCTTCCCGAAAGGCGACCTGTCTCAGTACGTCTGAAAGACTGGAGAGAAGTCTATGAAGACTTCTCAGATGAACGCCTCCAAATTCAGGCAAGTCGCTGCATGGACTGTGGTGTGCCCTTCTGTAATAGTGGCTGCCCTCTAGGGAATCTGATCCCCGAATGGAATGATCTCGTATATCGAAATCAATGGGAAGAAGCCAACAATCGTTTACACGCAACTAACAATTTTCCTGAATTCACAGGACGGCTGTGTCCAGCTCCATGCGAAGGATCCTGTGTCCTCGGAATCAACGAACCGCCCGTCACAATAAAACAAGTTGAAGTTTCAATCATCGACCATGCATGGGAAAAAGGATGGGTAGTCCCTGTTATTCCACAAATTCAAACCGGGAAAAGAGTAGCAATAATAGGATCAGGTCCAGCGGGATTAGCGGCTGCTCAACAGCTCACCCGTGTCGGGCATGAAGTTGTTGTATTTGAGAAAGCCGACCGGATCGGAGGACTACTAAGATACGGGATTCCTGAATTCAAACTAGAAAAAAGGCATCTTGACCGCCGTCTGGCGCAAATGGAAATTGAAGGAACAGAGTTTAGGACCAATACAGAAATCGGAATCGACATTAAAGGAGACGATCTCTTAGTGGGTTTCGACTCTGTTGTGCTAGCAGGCGGAGCTACACAATGGCGCGATTTGCCAATCCCAGGGAGAGAACTGAAAGGAATCCATCAAGCGATGGAATATCTTCCACAAGCAAATAGAACACAAGAAGGTGACAAAAATTCAACAAATATTTCAGCTGAAGGTAAAAGCGTGATAATTATTGGCGGCGGAGATACCGGCGCTGACTGTCTTGGTACGGCACTCCGGCAAGGAGCGAAAGTGGTCAACCAGTTTGAGATAATGCCAAGACCCCCTGAAGCACGCGCAGATTCGAATCCATGGCCAACATGGCCTTTAATCTACAGAGTCTCATCAGCGCACGAAGAAGGGGGAAAAAGACTATTCGCAATTAACACAGAAGAGTTTTTAGGAGAAGACGGACACGTGAAGTCGCTAAAGACTCATAGGGTCGAACAAGTTTTCGAAGATGGGAAAATGTCATTCAATAAGATCTCAGATTCTGAAGAAGAAATAGAAGCAGATCTCGTGCTTTTGGCCCTTGGATTCACCGGACCAGAAAAATCACCAATACTAGAACAGTTGAACGTCTCCCTTGATGACAGAGGTAATGTCGACAGGTCAGGTACTTACGAAACTTCCGTACCGAGTGTTTACGCCTGTGGCGATATGGGGCGTGGCCAATCGTTGATCGTGTGGGCGATTGCCGAAGGAAGAAGTTGTGCCGCAGCAGTAGATCAATTTTTGATGGGCTCAACCGAACTACCTATCTCGGTGAACGCCAAGGAAGTTCCCCTAAAGTAGATCAGAACGGCTGGGCGTCAAGAAAATCTAAAGCAGCATCAATAAAACCGAAATTCTTCGGAGTAGCAAAATGATCAACCCCTGGAAGAGTTACAAGTTTCGCGTTCGGTAAAGCAGCCATTAATTCACTAGGAGGGAAAACGAAATCATTTTCACCCACCACTACCAGAGTTGAAACCGTTACTTTCGAAATGGAATCAGTCGTAAAAGCCGGTGGGTTAGGCCTTCTCATAAAGGCGGCAAGAGCTTCACGGTTAGAGTCAGGCGCTTCAGGCAACTGTGCAAAATAACGCAATTCCGGATTATCTGCTTCACCGCTCTCAACAGCATCCGCTACCGCATCGCGGAAATCAAGATTTCTCTCAAATAGGTTTCTCCCGACACCTGAGACCACTAAACGGTTAAATCTCTCAGGGTTATTTGAAGCTAGGTGCAACAAAACGCCA
This sequence comes from Actinomycetota bacterium, assembly GCA_002721755.1. Classification (GTDB taxonomy): domain Bacteria; phylum Actinomycetota; class Acidimicrobiia; order Acidimicrobiales; family MedAcidi-G1; genus MedAcidi-G1. The sequence goes on along the minus strand of PBLL01000015.1, from coordinate 15,925 downwards.
GCTCCCATGGAAAAGCCGATCGCGTCAACTTGGTTAGAAGGAAAATGTGAAAAGACTTGATCTTCCAACTTGTCGTAATCTTCTGTAGCTGTAGGTTTTTCAGCAGAGCCGTGACCTAACATGTCGACCCCTATGACTTCACGACCAGCGTCTTCCAAGAGGGCAGTCCAACCATTATTTACCCAGGTTGATTCGTGTGATGTTCCAAAACCGTGAACAAACAAGACAGGCGGAATTCCCATAAAGCGATCTTACTTTAGAGAGTCGTTACGAAAACGACTCGAAATCACTTCATGAAGCGACGCAGTGAAAATACATAAGATCGATATAACACCAAGGATGTGAAAGCTTTCGAAGAAAAGAGGCCAAACGAAATCACGAGGATGCCTTTCAACGACTTGTTCAATGATGATCAAAATTGCAGCAGAAGCCATAAATAGAAAAGAAAACAGCAACAGGAATTGTTCAGGTAATCGATTAGTAAGCACTAAATAGAAAAGAATTGCGATCGCAAGGGAAACTATAAGAAGTTTAGGCAAGTTAATTAAGGCGAAAAGAAACACAAAAACGCTACAAATAATGGCCCGTGAATTCTTGATGTGGAAACCAGAAGAGTTTCTCCTAAATTCAAAATAAGGTCTTGTCGTTTTCTCTATTCGATCCCTTTGTGATCTAAAAGCAACCACAAATAAAGATAAGGCTGCGAATAGCGAAATGAACAAAGCAATCCACACAAGTCGCTGTGGTGTCCAAGAAATTTCGAAATTCATAGTGCTTTCATCATTAGGAGTAATCATCCATCCGTTAGCGAAAGCATTTATTAGCACAGGCGAGTCATTTTCCAGTTGACTATTTGAAGTTAAAGTCCATCCTTGACTAAAACTTTGACCAAGTATTAGCCAAAAAGGTTCTGAAACTGAAGAAACAGAGACATCTATTTTTGTTCGCGACTTATTAACTGTCAAAAGACTAGGTATGTCCCACGAAAGTTCCTCTTCTGTGTTAGACACCATGGAAGTCAACATCAGCTTGTCAACATCCAATCCGGATGCAAAACCTGGTGCGGTGACGATTGTATGGAGGCCAGCATTTAGACCGATTAGCGAATCCTCGCAACTCTCTAAGATGAGAGTCTCAGAAAGATTTCCATGAACTCTTACACTCAGAGGGTTATTGTCGAGTGTGACTAGCTCATCTGAACACCCTGAATCAAAATACTCCGGTAAATTTGATGTAACTGGAATGCCAGCCACGTCAACGATTCCTAGAGGCATTACTTGAGGAAGTCCCGAGTACCAATCCATAGTTGTTCTCTTAGCGACCTCATCGAAAGAGATTGAAATACTACTCGCTTCAAAAGCCTGGTTTTCAAAACTTACGGTCTCATAAAAACTTGAATCTTTAGAGATCTTCCCAGGTGTAATCAGGGAGGAAATCTTGACATCATCAGCATAAAGTGTCATCTTTCGTGGCACTGAATGATTCCCATCAGCTAAATAAGCCACAGATATGGTATCGAAAGTTTTCGGTTCGTCTACCTCGTAGAGTATCCAACTGTTTTCAGGGTTACCGATACTAGGCCTCCAAGCGGTAGCTAGCTCAGAATCGAAAGCAGAACGAGGAGCAGAGTAGATATCTCCAGACATTGAACTCGAAGCCGAAAGATGTACATCCTTTATTCCCAGTAGCTGGTCAGTAAGAGCAGTAGCGGGATCTGAGGAAAGCCGAACTTTACCTTCGAGTTCAAAATCTCTATCCCAAGGAATAGAAAATGATCTTGAAATCATCTCTTCAGGGTCAGACCGGATTGCATCCAAAGGATCTGATCTTTCACGAGATGCTAAAACAACTAATTCGGCTCCAACATCGTCATCAAGGATCTCCATAAGGTCAGTAGGCATCCTTATTAATTCGTCAGGCATGACGTCATTTATTTTTATCGTTGAAAATCCAACTCCCGTTACTCCCGCGTAGTAATCAAGTTTGCCAACATCAGTCTCTAAAATTTCGATACTGACTTTCGAGGAGGTTATCGAATCGAATTTTGCTATTTGACCAGGTTCACTGCGTGAAATTTCACTCAGGTTGAGGTCAACAAAATGGTCGTCAAAATGGACTCTGATTTTAGTAATCCAACGATTTTGACCTATTCCATTAACTTGGGCGAAACGTATCTGCTTTATCGGTAATGCTTCATCAAATGAAAGAAAGAGCTTTTCACCTATAACTTTGTTGAAAGCACCAACGGTCCATGCTGTTTCGGGAAATGAATCAATTGCATGAAAAGGACGATCACCGGCGGTGAAAGTAACAGGATTACCGTAAGCAGAAGCGGTAATTTTCATGTTTATCTGTTCGGAAACTGTCATTGTTGAAGGCTCAACCCCCACTGAGCTCAAACGGTGGTCAGATAGATCTGAAGTGGGAGGAATTTCTTCAATTCTTTCTGTGTAACCTTTTGTTTCTCTTATAGTTCCCCAGCGTTGTCCAGCTTTTCGATTGGAATCAGTGATCACTAAACGCGCAGCAGGAGTGATCATTGAATTTAAGGTTTCAGGTTCATTCAGATAACTAGAAGTTAATAACAGCGGTCGATTAGGTTCAAGCAGGCCTTCAGCGGCAGCGGAGACGACCCCTTCAGCATCACCGGAGATGACGATAGGTCGATCAGGATCGGCTAGATGAACGATCTCTACTTGATCTCGCAATTCAAAAATTGCAGCCGGTGGGGGAGTTTCATTCGAAGGCGGAGAAGCAAGAGTGTGTTCATCGAGCATCGGTCGTTCCGGTCCCGCTATATTAGGCGACCGTTCACCAAATTCGATCGGGTCAGAAAAACCTGGTGAAGTAATCAATTCATTCCAGAGTTCTTCTGGACGTGGAGTTCGGAAACGTTCATACTGGAGATCAGATCGAACAACTATGTCACCAGCATTCATCAGCTGCGCAAGAGAAGCCAGAGAGTTGGGTTCGAAACGCCCTTCTTGGATTTCACGGTCGAAAGCAACAACTAATTCTGCAGAAGGTTCTGTTCCAAGAGGTATTAGTTCGCGTGACACATATGGTCTGTCCATTAAACCGGGCAACAAGGGGTCGCCAGAGTTACCCCATCTATAAGTAGAAAAGTCAGATCCAGGTATTTCCAATACACGAGTTGAGTTATCTTTGTCATCTAAATATGTGGCAGCCTCATGCCAATATCGTGGTATTTCCTCAGGTCTTTGGACAGTTTCCCCTAATAGGCTTCCAGACCAAAGAGGGGAAAGATTTCCTATTATCAACAGTGAAATAAAAATGGTCGCAAAATGCTCAAAATTTGGACGAATACTCGTTAATGCTGATACACCGGCTCCGAGAAAAAGGGCAATTGAGAAAAGTAGGAGTGGTAGGACGCGTGGCGTACTTCTAAGTGCTAATCCTGTGTCTGTTAAAGTCCACTCACGAAATAGCTGGCCGAGAAATGAGGGTGAATCGTAAGGGTGGGCTCCAATCGCGATAAGCATTGAAAGAAACATCAACGCAAGAAGATGTCCGCGGTATCGGAACTTTACAAAAACAGAAATGAGAAGAGCCAGAAGAGGCAGTGAGAAAGACAGAGGCAAAGCCCAACGCGTGTAAATCGTCGAAGGTTCAATCCAAGCCCCCACACGACCTTGCCCGTAGAAATACCAATATCCAAGACCTCTAAAAAGTTCTGGGGACGTTGCAGCGTCTGAGACCACGCGATAATTCTCAGTTAAACGTAAGGTTGGAAGGCCGTACTGAGCCTGAATTGCTAGACCAACCATCCACCAGAGAGCCGTTGCAGTAAAAGCGGATCCGACCTTAAAAATGGTTTTACGTACATTTTTCCAACTAGCAGATTTGTCTAAGCCTGACCATATAAGCCAAATCATTGGACCCAATCCGACAAGCAACAAGGAGCTGGCATTAACTCCACCAATTGTTAGTGTTACCAATCCGAAAAGGGCAGGATGCCTCCATCCAGGTGTCCGTAAAGCTCTAACTGTTAACGCCATCAACCAGGGTAGTCCTGCCCATGGCAAAAGAATGACTGAATGGCGATCGATATAATTAAGAAGATAGGGGCTAAGCATGTAGGAGAGGGAAGCTACGATTAAAGCTCCTCCTTTCCAGTCAAGAGTTTTCAGAAACCAACGAATTCCTAATCCAGCGGCAAGAATTATTGATCCAAGCCAAAGACGCTGAACGATCCAATCTGGCAGTGATAGAAGATCACCAATAGCAAAAAATGGACCTATAGGCCAGAGGTAGCCGATATTTTGATGCGTTACTGTACCTAAAGCCAACTCTGGTTGCCACATGTACGCAGCCCTCTCAAGGAGACGAAAGGGGTCCAAGTACAAATACGCTTTCGTATCCGCAGCAACGCGCCCAGAGTCGTTCAAAAGTAAGGGCACATATGAAATAAGGATCATCGTAAATATTTGAATGCGGTCGCGTAGGAAAAATTTATTCTTTGGAAACATCATGATTGTTTTGTTGATGCTAGGAGACGAAACGATTCTGTTGCTGCTTTCTGCCAAGTGAATCGCGAAGACCAATTGTGAGCAGCTTGGCCAATGTTGATAGCAATATCACGTGAAGAAAGCAGTGAAAGAAGGTGGGAAACGTATTCTTCATTGTCTTTGAAAAGAAAACCAGAGGTTCCGTGAGCGACGGAATTCATGTGTCCGGGGATGCTGGAAGCAATGCTTGCTGTCCCACATCGTGCTGCTTCAGTTAATGTCATTCCCCAACCTTCACTGCGAGATGAGCTTGTAACCACCCAGGCTCTTTGGTAGGCGTCTATTAGATCTTCTTCAGGGAGGTGACCTTTCATTGAAATCCAGCTTTTATCTCTTAAGGAATTTATAAAAGTTCTAATATTCGCCTCATGAGGTCCGTTTCCAATGATTTCTAGTTTTGCATTTGGGATGCTAGAGCGCACTTTCTCAACTGCCGATACCACATTTTCTATCTGCTTATAAGGGGAGAGGCGCCCAGCGACAACAACCAATGGGTCTTGAGATTTATTGGTGGAAAATTTAAAGCTTTCGTCAATACCTGGTTCGACAACATGGATATTTTTAGAATTTAACCCTAAAACGGAAGAAATTTCTTCACGGGAGGATTCAGAAAGTGTAACTATCGGGGTTCTCTTATAGAAAAATGGAGCTACCTTCCTCTCAAAGAAACGACCCGTCATAGCAAAAGGCTTTGGAAGGGCTAAATCCCAGAGTGGACCATGTTGGTGATGCAGGAAGGCTATGTTAGGTCCTCGAGTTATGAGAGGCGTCATGAAAGGCATGCCATTCCAGGTTTCGACAACAGCATCAAATTTTCCTAGGCGACTTGTAAGAATATCTATAGGGGCGGCTACGAAGACAGAAAACCTGCCACTGCTGCGGACAGAGGTGTAGCCACTGCGTTGAATAATCTTTTTTTCGCGCTTGACAGCTGAGGTTCGAAAACATACTTCAACACCATGTGTCGCCCAAATTTCAGCGATCTTGTGAGAATGAAGCTCTGATCCTCCGGAATCAGGATCTTCAAGATCTCTCCATTGGAGGACCAAAACCCTATTTATTTCAGACTTTTTAATCAGGGATTCTAAATTACCTTCCGGTAAAAGGTTTGAGGTCATAGAAGAATCGTAGTTGCTTTACGTCAAAGTCGAGCTCAACTAGAAATAAGTGGCAGAATTATCTAAATGCTTTTCCCTACAATTACTTTCGCGATTTTTCTCACAATAGTGCTACTCGTTCACACTGTTCTAATAAAGAAACCGACACTATGGAAAATCTGCATGCTACTCGCAAGCTACGTCTTCTATTCCTGGTGGGATTGGCGTTTCCTAACGCTTATTTGGCTATCGACGATAGTTGACTTCTGGACTGGGCAAAGAATAGAAGATGAAACGTCAAACAACATAAAACGTCGTTACTTGTTCCTAAGTATCGCCACGAATCTTGGGATTTTGGCTTATTTCAAATACGCAGGATTTTTTGTGGACTCCTTCGTTGATTTAATGAGCGGTTTAGGGTTCAACTTGTCGATTGAACCGCTCCGAATAATCCTTCCAGTGGGTATCAGCTTCTATACATTTCAAACGATGTCATATTCAATTGATATTTATAGAAAAAATTTGAAACCAACAAAATCACTTCTGGACTTCGCACTGTTCGTAGGATTTTTTCCGCAACTGGTTGCGGGACCCATCGTGCGAGCGAAAGATTTCCTGACACAGCTCGCGAGCAGCAATCGCGAACCAATACAAACGGGAAGGGCAACCAAGCTAATCCTCGGAGGGCTATTCAAGAAAATAGTTATCGCTGACCTTTTAGCTACCGAAATCGTAGACGGAGTTTTTAGAAATCCTGCAGGCTCGTCAGGCTTAGAAACATTAATCGGAATCTACGGATATGCCTTGCAAATCTATGGAGACTTCAGCGGCTATAGCGACATAGCAATAGGAATAGCGCTTCTTCTCGGTTTCCAATTTGCCGACAACTTTGATCAACCATACAGAGCATTAAGTTTGCAGGATTTTTGGAGACGTTGGCACATAAGCCTCTCCTCATGGCTGCGTGACTATTTGTATATAGGTCTTGGTGGAAACCGCAAAGGACGATTAAAGACGTACCGAAATCTTCTCCTCACAATGCTCTTAGGAGGTCTTTGGCACGGTGCCGCTTGGACTTTCGTTGCTTGGGGTTTACTACACGGCGGGGGACTGGCAATAGAAAGGGCTATCGATGAAAGAAGACGCGAAAATCGTCCTTCAAGTGCTATAGGTAGGGGCATAAGGGCAATATTTACCTTCCATTTGGTTTGTGCCGGCTGGGTGTTTTTCCGCTCAGTAGACATTGACCGAGCTTTCGAAGTGTTTTCAGCACTCGGTAACAGTTGGAGTTCAGCGCCTTCGATGAATTGGGGAATAGCAACTGTTTTAGTGATCGGAGTGATATTGCAGACATGCAAAACGGGTATATTTGACCGCTTTTGGCAACAATTCGCTGAATGGCCAGCAATATTTCAAGGTATTGCAGTAGCTGCCGCAGTAGTAGGAATGGACCTACTCGGACCGGATGGAGTTGCCCCATTCATATATTTCCAATTCTAAAGTAAGGTAAAAAAATGACAGATTCAGAAAACTTAGAAGAATGCTGGCTAGACGGAGATCTTAGAGACAAACTGCTTGATCTACAGAATGAGTGTATATTCATGTGGGTTAATACAGCAGGACAACCATTTGGTGTGACGATGAGTTACATATGGCGTGACGGTAGTTTCTGGCTTACATGCGCCAAAGCAAGAAAAAGAGTGCCGGCGATCGAAAAAACTGGGTACGCAGCAATTGCGATCACTTCTAAGGGAACTGAATTAGGAACAGGTAAAACAGCATCATACAGGGGGCCTTGCACCATACATGAGGACAAAGAAACAATGATGTGGATGTTCAGAGAACTTTCCAATGCGCTTCGACCTGAAAGCAAGGAAGGAGCACAAGCATTTTTTGAGCATTTAGACACTCCAAATCGTGTAGTACTCAAATTGACTCCGGAGTACAAGCTCGATTTCGACAGTTCGAAAATGTGGCAACACAGGCCGGATGCAGCCCCAGAAGGAAGGCTGCAGTGAAGAAAAATGAGAGTTCAACCAATATTTGACGACGTATACGGCAGTTTAAGTAGGATCGAGTCATGAAAGTGGCTATTACCGGAGCTAGTGGTTTTTTGGGTTCCCACTGTGTGGCAAAATCATTAGAAAACGGACACCAGGTAAGGCTTCTAGTAAGAAACCCTGAAAAGGCTGAAAAGGCACTAAAGATGCATGCCTTAGAAAGTGATTCCGCGGAGATTTTCTATGCCGACTTAGAAGATCAAGCAACACTTGAAAACGCTTTATACGGTGTGGATTTTCTATTACATGCTGCCGCGATTTTTAGCCTTAGTCCCTTGGATGCAAAATTAATGCTTAAAGTCAATCCAACAAGCACAAGAGCTCTTCTTTCAGCAGCTGAAAATCATGATCTAAAAAAAACAGTATATGTATCCACTATGGGTGTATTCGCGCCGATAGACGGTAGCGACATAGATGAGAATACGGAAACTTCTACAGGATTAGGTCCATACACAAAGAGCAAAATTGAATCGGAAAAAATTGCACGTGAATATCAAGCTAATGGTTTGCCATTGAACATTGTTTACCCCGGCGGTATTTTTGGACCCGTTGACCCGAATCCTGAATTAAGCGACTCGATGGGAATGCTTGCGGAAATCCTCAAGCGAAATGTGGGACTAAGTGCAAAAGCGGCAAAATTAGCGATGGTTGATGTCAGAGATGTCGCAGAAGTTTGTGTCGGAGCGTTAACTTCTGAAACACAACCTAACCGCTACCACGTTTGGGGAGAACTGGTGACAATGGATGAGGTGCTCGAACTAGTGAAAGAGATAACAGGGCGTGATGTTAAATTTTTTTCAAGCCCCTTAATTCTTTTAGATGCATTGGGCTTTATTGGTGAACTGATCACAATCATGACTCGTATCCGTCTTCCTTTAGCACGAGAATCCATGAGAATGTTTACGCAAAACGCCCGTATAGGAGGTCCTGGAAATATCGACCAAAATGCAATCCGAGACCAGTTTGGATATCCAAAATTTACGCTTAAAGAATCTTTAAGGGATTCTCTAAGCTGGCTTTATGAAAACGGGCACTTAAATGCTAAACAATCTGGAAAATTAGCAAACATTTGATTCCCGAATTCACAAAATCTTTTATCCGTGTAAAATCAACTCATGTACAAGTACGCAAAGTTGAAAGCGGCTGCAGCGGCTATCTCAGCTATATCATTACTAATTTTGGCTGTCTTTTCGATCAAAATTTGGATTGAAGAGAAGCATCAAACATGCGCAACCCAATTAGCTACGTATACACAAGTAGTAGAGTCTCTTGCGGCGCTTCGAGTCAGCTCGATGGACAAGCAGAACGTGGCAGCAAGAACTATTACTGAATTAAGAGCATGCGTTCTACCTGAACTAGAGGATCTACCAGAAGTAGAAGAATCAAATACTCTTAACTAAGAAGGGGGGAGAGGATGAACACCTTTAAGGAAATGTATTTCCCTTCCTCCGAGGCGAGGGCTTTAAACAAGCGTCTACGTGAAGAACATGAAAGGTTTTTGCTTGAAAACCCTAACTGGGTTCCTAATGAGCTTCGGCTGCTTCCAAAGATCATTGCTAGAACTCTAAACAAAATGTGTCCAAAGACGCCATTAATGGTTCCATTAGGTTGGATTGATGGTACAACCTGGGCGGATATGCAAGAAAGAGAACGCATCGCCCAGCTACCCGAAAGAGAGAAACTCAAGGACGCTAAAGCTCATAATGATGCGATTCGTGGACGCTGTTTTAGAATACCTCGACCATATGAAGTGAAATCTGAAGAAGCAGCTTTCAAATCTGTTCAAGCATTTGCGGAGGTTGATCGTCGAGTTTTTAATAGTGAAACTTTTGACCAGGTGATCCCGAATGAAGTGCTAGATGCGTTTAACGAATTTTGGGAAAGGGTTGCAGAACCAGGTGAGTGGTGGAGTGGCAAGGAGCGTATTGCTATAGCAGAAGAAATAAGGAAAGCACATGATAAGAAAGTAAAGCCTCAAAATATTCCACTCAATGAGATTAGCGACAAGCCTAAATCGATAATTTCTCCGCTTACGCAAGAAATAACTAGAAAAGTTACATGTGAATCTTACAAAATAGATAAAGAATGGGCGGCCCACGCTACTGAACTAATGGGACCAGGAAAGTACTCAGAGCTGCTATCTATTGTTGTAAATCTCTTGCCGGTCGATATTTTCTGCAGACTTTCAGGGAGGCCTGTAGTATCGCTTCCTGTGCCCAAGAGTGGGAAACCGACGAAGCAGGTTCCGGAAGGGATCGTGAGTGGCGAGGCGTATGTTCCTTGGGTCAAAGAGTGGATTGGTCCAAATGTGTCACGAGCATTGTCGTACGTACAAAAAGATAATCAGATTCGAATGAAACTTGTAAGTAGCATGTATTTGGGCTTGGAAAACGCTCCAGGTGGTGAAACCAAGTTCATTTCAATGCGTTGGGATGAAGACGAGCCCTTAAACCGTGCACAAGTGGAACTGATAGCTGCACGAACATCCGCTATTAATGAATGTTTCTATTGAACTTCTTCACATGTCATGCTTCTCCGTGCGAGCAGTAAAGCAAATGACTTAAATGTCAGTCTCTCTTGCGCAATTGGCGATCCCATTGTTACAGATATTGAACACGGTGAGCTTCTACTTGAATTCACTGAAAAGGCAAATGAACACCCACCAGAAGTTAAAAATATTTCAGAAGTGATTTGCACCCAGATAGGCGAGAGTGCATTTATCAAAGCTGCAGCAGTTGTGGCAATATTCAACGGGTTGGTTCGATCTGCAGATGCTGCTGGGATTCCTTTAGATGACACCACAATGTCAGAAACGATTCATGAGAGGGAAGATCTTCGTTTAAACGATTTTCTAGGATTTACGAACTCCTCAAGTACAGAAAGCTAATATGACGGTTTTTTCTTGTTTCGACGTTGAAACGACTAGCCTTAACGCGAAAAATGGTCGTGTAATCGAAATAGCAATTGTCAAAATCGATCAGAATGGCAACTTAATCGATGAATGGACCACTTTAGTAGGTCCAACTCCAATTGACATCGGGAGACCAGATATACATGGAATTGAGAGCAACTGGTTAGATTCTGCACCTCATTTCAGTCAAATAGCAGGTGACATACTTCATCGATTTGAAGGTTCCATACCGGTTGCTCACAACGCTAATTTTGATTGTTCATTTATTAGAGCAGAGTGGGCTAGAGCAGGTTTGGGAGACATTCAACTTGAAGCCTTTGATACGTTACCTTTAGCAAAAGAAATGGGTTTTCCGGGTCGTCTTTTTGAGTTGGCGACTGCCCTTGAAGTTGATTTAACGAACGCACATGAAGCTCTATCCGACACGCTTGCACTAGCAGGTGTTTTAGTCAGACTCATTGAACTTTCTGGAAAAACTATCAACTCTCCAATATTCCAACCTATGCTATTTAAGCCTGAACCCTCTGGTCTTGTTGAGCATCGACCACACCTAGAAGATGACTAGACGACAATTACAACTGCTTCTGGGGGGAATTCTTTTTGCTCTGCTTAACCTCACTTTTACTTCGTGTTCAAGTAACGATCAGGATATTAGAGGTGTGGGAATGCGATTAATTGGTGAGGCGGAGCAAAAAGACGCTTCACTCTCAGGTGGTAAATCGGAAAGCCTTGTGGAGTCTCCTGGATCTACAGCGGTTATACCTGAGAGTATCTCTCCGACTACTAAAGAATCGAAAGGCACGACAACCACCACATCTACAATAGTTGAGCTTCCAACGCTTCCTGGTCCAACCGTTACAACTACAACATTGGTGAGTGATACTCCGGATAAACCTTTTTACGTTGCAACCGCGATTAATGAAGTGCTAGAAGTTTTTAAAAAACAAGGCGATTCTGATCCAACATGGTTGTTATCTAATCCAGGACCTTTTGAGGGTAACCGCGTCGTGCTTATTAAAAATTTTGATGATGACTGGATTGAAATATCGATGCCCATTAAAAACCATGGAACACTTGGGTGGGTAAAAATGAAAAGTGTTTCCGTGGATGAATACAAAGCAAAGGTAATCGTAGATGTCTATAACGAAACAATAGAAGGCTGGCGAAACGGGGAACTCTTATTTAGGGAACGGTTTATGGGCGGAAGTGAAGAGAATCCAATTCCGTTGGGTGATTTCTATATAAACGAAATACGAAATCCTTCAGATGAAAACGATCTTCCAAAACTTGCGGGTACAACTGCTTTCTCAACGACCATAGAAAGTACCTCTGACGGAGCCCCTGCGATTGCCATTCTCTCTCGTGAAATAAGCGAGGAGAGTGGGGAAGTGAAAACAGATGGCTGTATAAAAGTTAGTGAAGCGGCACTGGAGCATATTTTGGCATTACCCTTAGGAACCCCAGTGCAAATCGTGGGATGACTTAGTTCATTCTCGGGTCGTCTGGATATTGAGCTAGCCTGCTTATAAATCCCTCCTGCCGTTCAAGTACTTCTGACCATAAGTCAGTTGGTTGATCAACAAAGGGGTCATTGTCGTTTGCTTCGGCAACTATCCAACCACCAGATGAAATTTCAGCATTAAGTTGCCCAGGAGACCAGCCGGAGTACCCCGAATAGAGTCGAGCTGAAGTAAATAGTTCCGAATCAATAATTTCTTGATTTAAGTCGATGACGGTTATTCTATTTAGCAAGTTATTTTGTAATGCTGCTGAATCCTGGTTTAGTAGACCTAGCGCAAGCAGCGACTCTTGCTGAACTGGACCTCCCCAAAATAAAAGCGAATCTGAACTAGAAGAAAAAACCCATTTTGGTAGGACTTCAGTTGAAGTAATTTCAGTTTGCCTGTTTAAAACTACTCCTATAGCCCCGTCATTATTATGTTCAATTACAAGAACAACACTGCGGTGGAAATTCGAATCCATAAGTTCCGGAGTGGCGAGAAGCAGCTTTCCACGAAAAGATTCCATACTAATTAGCCTTCAAAGTGTCTCCAAGGAGCGTATTAGCACCTGATTTCTTTACGACTCCAACTAATTCACCACCAGCAAGTTCTGTGTAGATACTCGTAGTCGAAATATTGGCGTGCCCTAGGAGACTTTGGATTGCGTTTATGGGCACGCCGTCACTAGCCAGTTGAACTCCAGCAGTATGACGGAGAGAGTGAGGGGAGCGGTCACGTAAACCAGATATACGATTTAAGATTTTTAGCCAATAGCGAAGATTCTGATAAGTGAATCGTTTACCACCAGGATCTTCTGAATTTGCCTTAGTAATAAATAAGGGATCCTCAGGTCTAGGTTTACCGAACCTTTCAGCTCGTTCTCTCTGCCATATATCATTAACTTCAACAAGTTCTGAAGACAAGGGGAGTCGGCGGATTCTTCTACCTTTGCCTAACACTTGCATCATCCATGTAGCTTGATCATCATTATCGATAAGTCGCTCGCGGGATATCCAATTAATGTCAGCTTCAATTAATTCAGAAGCTCTCAGACCCAGAACTGCAAGAAAGGAACACATTGCCAAGTCTCTTTCGGGCCACAAAATTCTTTTTCCATGCTCGTTATCATGCGCAGCGGCGGTTTCATATAAGTCCCGTATTTCAGATGGACGATAATACTCAGGATCAACTTGTGGGACATCAAGTTTCGCCACTTTACGGATTCGTTTGATATCAGGTACTTCTTTTACTAAACCGTCAGCTATACAAAAATCATAAAATGAGTTCAACGCAGCGAGAGTCTGGTTCAAAGTCGCTTTGGACATTTCTCCACTCGAACGCATTGATCGAACCGTGTCAGTAAGTTCAGCTTGATTTAAAAAATCTGGGGTTAGATCCTTTGGATTTTTTTCCGCAAATGAAATTATTCTTCGCACACCTTGGTTGTATGCCTTAATAGTATTCGGTGGTTTATCTTCAAGAAGGGGCAACCAATCAAGCCACGCCTTGAAAATGGGGGGCATATCTGACTCTTTAGGCAATTTTCTATAACCCATATTTAACAACAAACATTCATAGATTTAAATGATAATCTACATTATCTTTAAAACTAAGAGTGCGATGCAAGCTAATATTTTCTAAAAAGTATTTTGGGTGGATGAATGGCTCGCACTCACCCACCCAAGTACCTACGGAGTTCCGTCTAAGATTTCGGTAAGTGGAACTAGAGCGCCCTGATCTCCACCCGACGTAGAGTCAAAGACAGAAAGTCTGAACGAGTCACTTGCATCATACTTACCTGGCGCAAGTGAATTGTATGGTTGCCCTGGAAGGACAAAATCACTCATTGATTCTGCTGCAGCTAAAAATGTGTCGTGTGTCAAATCTGGACCAGCAGTTTCTGCGATCATCACAAACAATTCTAACCACCTGCAGTAGTTCATTATTGAGCGGTACCACTCCTCTTCACCTTCATCGAACAGATCAGGACCTTCGACGACCATATCTGGATTCGCTTCTTTGAACGGGACCACGCAATTTGCTTGTGTTAACGGATCATCCCATATTTCCTGCTCGGTTAGTCCTGTAAGTGAAATACCGCCTTCTGCCATATCAGGGGTCACGCTTTCACTTAGGTTCGTGAATGTTTCTGAATTCATTACGTACAAGTCCATTTCAACGTCGTTGTAAGCAAGATTTCTTATTCCAGCACGTTCTCCACCGACCAGCATTGCAACATCAGCTCCCGAAGCTAAGACGTTTTGTACAAGTACGTCCCATCTAGCATCTTCCGCAGCTGTATCCCCCACTGGTATCTGTAGACCGACATCTAGAACAACATTCGCATCCATATTTGAAAGAAGCTCACTGGTTAGTTCATAAGGCCCATCATCTTCATTGCCGATAAGTGCAATACTCTTACCGTCCAGTAGTCCTTCTTGCTCTAATAGGGAAAGGAAAACTTTCATTTTTGTTTCTTTCATGGTTCCCGGTTCTATCCAAGGAGCAGTTGATGCGGCAAGACGCTCCGCAGTCTGGCGCCCACCGATCATGATCGTATTCTGTGTTCCAGTTATGCAAGTATTAACATCTTCGACTGGTCCGAGGAAACCGCCCAGTACAGCAAATGTCTCTATATCAGCAGCCAATTCCAAACAGACGGCTTCGGGATCGATACCCCCAAGAATTGGTCCAATTGGGCTGTAATACTTATATGCATCAACCACGAGCTCGCGCCCCAGAATTCCGCCATTACTGTTTAGGTTTGCAACAAACGTTTCCCATACAAGTTGTTGGTCTCCCCATCCTTGCGGTGAAAGATTGGTTTCTTTCAAGAATGCAAAATCAAGCATTGATATCCCAATATGTATCGCATCCTCAGTCACTCCCCTCCATGAAGCTGTAAGTGGTATCTCTTCTTCGGCGTATGCTCCGTCGCCTATGTCGTCGTAGGTGACTGTGAAGGCGTCAGTGAAGTACTTGGAACCTAGTTCGAAGAGGCTTCCATCTGCTTTCATTGAGGAGATAGCTGCATTGAATGGAGCTACTAGATCGGATCCGTTAGGGAATGGAACTCCTAGTTCGTCAGCGCTGAGCACTCCTTCTAGTAGTTGAATTGAATCAGCGTTTTCACCCTGATATCCCTGTCCGGCTGTTTCGTCCATTATCACAGAATCACAATCGCCTGAGAGTAGAGCTTGAACAGCGAAACCGAATGTCTCGAAGAGAATCACACGATCTTCACCGAAGTTAGCTATAGCTGTTTCAGCGTTTGTTGTTCCTGTCTGTGAACAAACCGTTAGTTCTTCCATTTGACCGAACTCTTCAAGAGTTGCGAAGCGATCTTCGCCCAACCCGACAATGAGTCTCTGGTCAACGCTTATATAGCTGTCTGTGAAGTCAAGAGTTTCTTCTCTTACCTCTGTGATGGTGATTCCGCCACCGGCAGTATCAAATGTTCCATCACCTACAGCCTGGATTGTTCCTTCCCAAGCGAACTCTGTGTAATCAAGCTCACAGTTGAGGCGGTTACAGATCTCTCCGAAGAAGTCGTAATCGAAACCACCAATTTCACCTGTTTCTGCATCCACATAGTTGTAAGGCAGGTAAGCGTTTTCGATAGCTACCGAAATTGTGCGACCACCCAAATCAGGCAGAGCAACAGCTTCTTCTCTTTCGATTTCAGGTGCATCAATAGTGTCTGGTGCGTCACCAGCAGCTAGAGAAGCTGAAGCTGAAGCGATCCAACCATCAACATGATCGGCGTTAGCAGCCATCCATCCTGAAGCAAGCTCAATAATATGAGCCTGTGAACCGTCACCAGCAT
>PBLL01000014.1 GCA_002721755.1 Actinomycetota bacterium | reverse complement strand
GGCTCACATTATTGAGCTTGCTTCAGGATGGATGGCTGCTAACGCCGACCATGTTGATGGATGGATCGCTTCAGCTTCAGCTTCTCTAGCTGCTGGTGACACACCAGACACAATCGAAGGACCAGAAATCGCAGCAGGACCAACTGCTGATGATGCAGTTCACGGACATGGAGCGGAAGCATGGCAGGATGCCATCTTGAATCCAGTCGGTGCTGCTGATGACTCAATGGATCCAATCGTTTGGACGATGGCTAACCTTGAAGGTGACCCAATCGGATCATTCCCAGAAATACGTGAAGGACTTGAAATTGCCGTTGACCAAATCAACACTCAGTTTGGTGGTATTGGTGGACGTCCTGTAGATCTTCAAGTCTGTGTTCACGGATTTGATCCTGCAGCCGCAATCAACTGTGGTAACGAAATAGGACAAACGAACCCACACCTAAACATCAATGGTATTGAGTTCTTCACTCCTGCTTTGTGGCCAACCTTCTTAGGTGCAGGCATCCCAACCATTCAGACAGTACCTATCTTCGTAGCTGACTTCAGCGTTGAAGGTAACGGTTACTCTCCATATGGTGGTTGTCCAGTAGCCTTCCCAGGTGCCGCAACATACACAGTTGAAGAAGTTGGATACAAGAAAATTGCCGTACTCTATGCTGGTACCGGTCCAGGTCTCGAATGTTTCGCAGACACAGAAGAGCGTTTCTGGGACTACCTCCAGACAGAGTATGAATTTGATTGGAAAGGTTTCCCAGATGCATCTGGAGACCCAACAGACAACGATGCCAACATTCAAGCAATGGCTGAATGGTTCGAAGGCTCACCAGTCGAAGACAGGGCAGTATTCTTCGGAATGCAGGCTTCAGACTGTAATGAAATGCTGAATGCTATTACTGCAGCAGGTCTAGAGACCGCAGTAGTTTCTTCAGGTTCATGTGTTGATGAGTCGGTTCTATCTAACCCTGCTGCCGCAGGTAGTTATTTCGAACACCAGAGCTACATTGCAGAACGACCAGACTTGTACGATGACTACTCCGCTTGGGAGCTAGAACAGCGTGAAGCACTGTTGGACTCAAGTCCATTACGTACAGCACCTGTATCAAGTTTCCTTAGAGTTGGATATGGTGCAGGCTCGATTGCCTACCAGATATTAACTGACTTGGTAGAATCGGGTGGAGACATCGAAGATCGTGCTTCTATCATTGCAGCTTTCGCTGGAATGGAAAATCAGCACGCTGTCGGTCAAGGACCTGTTACTTGTACAGATAACACTTCGGAATACCCAGCAGTTTGTAAAAAGACACTTACATTCGTTAAGTGGACTGGAACTGAATGGGAGCTTGGCGACTTCGGCGGCAAGATTATAAACGTTGGTGATATCCAGAATCGAGTAGCAGCTGGAAATCCACGTCAAGGTTAAAGTATTTAACTTAAACGTTTAAAATTTGTGTTGGGGCGGTCCTTTTAAGGACCGTCCCAATGCTTTGTTTACGATTAAATTTGTTATCCTCGTAACTTGAAATCGTCATATCGGGGGGATATGGAACTCATATTTGGACTTTTTGCTGGTCTCGCTGCAGGTTCAGTCTTCGCACTTTTAGGGGCGGGTCTAGTAATTGCGTATCGCGGTTCGGGAGTAATCAACTTTGCCCACGGTTCAGTTGCCGCGTATGCCGCATTTACATGGGATGAGTTACGTGACATGCCCGGCGAGACCGGTATTGGGAATGAAGGTGGTTCAATTTACCTACCTTGGTTTGATCCAATACCGGAATGGGGATTTTTAAAAGCGCTCCACATAAATAATCTTCCGGTTGAAATTCACATAATGACCGATCCACCGGCATGGTTAGCGATGATAATCACACTAGCCATGTCGGCTTTTATTGGTCTTCTAATGCACTTTCTTGTTTTCAGACCTTTACGCAACTCTCCCATGCTTGCAAAAGTTGTAGGTTCTGTCGGAATAATGCTCTATCTACAAGCGGTTGCGCTACTCAATTTCGGAGCCGCTAATCGAGCCGACGACGGCTTCTGGGTGTTTAATTCGACATCTGAACCAATTGCGAACTTTATTGGAATGGATGACAAAAACCTTCCTAGATCCACGCCTTATCTTGCTCTCGCAGCCATAATCATCGGAGCAGCAGCTTGGGCAATTTATCGATATACCAGATTTGGTCTAGCAACAAGAGCGGCAGATGAAAATGAGAAGGGTGCGACTCTTTTAGGGTATTCACCACAGTTTTTAGCGGGTTTGAACTGGGTTATTTCTTCAGTTCTTGCAGGTCTTGCAGGAGTTATATTTCTCCACAAGACTATGCCAAACCAATTGAATCTCTATGTGGTGTCAGCCCTCGCAGCTGCTTTAGTAGGAGGTCTTACATCCATTCCAGGAGCCATACTAGGAGGCTTGGGTCTAGGAGCTTTTGCGAGTATGGGTGTTAGTGCAACCAGTTATTCGTGGTGGCCGGAATGGTTGCCTGTTGATGGAGTTAGAGCTTTCGCCCCAGTTCTTGTTGTGATACTTGTTCTCTATTTCCGAGGTCATAAGTTGCCAATCAGGGGAACAGTGGGTCTTGGTAGGCAACCGCGCGCGCCTGCAACTAAACATCCAATGGTTGGAGTTGGTGTTGGTGTAGCTATTGCGCTTGTTATGTCGAACATTTTTATTTCCAAATGGGAATCAACACTGACAATGACATTGGTTGCGATTTTAGCGATGCTCAGTTTGGTTGTTCTTTTAGGTTTTCTCGGTCAGATTTCTCTGGTGCAATGGACATTGGCCGGAGTTTCTAGTTTCGTATTAATTCGACTCGCATCAGACGGCACAAAAGTTAGACCAATGGACTTTTTTGTGGTGTGGGGACCAGATCTGCCTGATCCTATAGCCGCGTTAGGAGGAGTTATTGCTGCGGTTCTTCTCGGCCTGCTAATAGGTATACCCGCGCTCAGAATTAGGGGTGTGCAACTTGCTGTAGTTACCCTTGCCGCAATTGTGGCTATTGAGGATCTATTGATGCGTAACAGACCACTTATGGGTACAGCTGCTCACACAATGAATCCAACACCCAAACCCAAATGGTTTGGTCAGTATGTCGGAGCTTTGGATGAACAATCCAATCAGACTGATTATTGGAAGTACACCGTTTTTGCAATAATTGTTGTTGCTTTAGCTGGTATTTTCGTAGTTAATTTGAGACGCGGGATTATAGGCCGAAGATTTTTGGCTATTCGTTCAAATGAAAGAGCTGCTGCAGCTGCAGGAGTCAATGTTGCGCGAACAAAAATGCTTGGTTTCGGAGTTTCTTCATTTCTAGCTGGATTAGCTGGAATGCTAGTTGCTTACAAAATGCCAATGGTTACTAGTGAATTTTTCAGTCCTTTTGTAGGTCTAGCAATGATTGCCTTCGTTTACCTAGGAGGTATCACAACAGTTTGGGGAGCGGTTCTTGGAGGGATGCTAGTTGGCGGTGGTCTATTATCCGAATTTGGTTCACTTCATTTTGAAGGTATAACCCAGGCATACATCAATGCGGTAGGTGGAATAGGTTTAGTCGTGAATGCAGTGCTTACCAGCGGGGAAGGAATTTCTCTTACAATAACAAATCAAGCAAAAGCCTTAGTAGCCACGATGAGAGGTACTACACCAAACGAGGGTGAGAAAGAGGAAGTAGTCTCAACAGAGGAAGTAAACGTATGAGCAGTCTTCTTGAAACAACCGGCTTAACTGTAACATTTGGTGGCTTAAATGCTAATGACAATGTAGATATAGAGATTACGAAAGGTTCTTTTGTAGGTCTTATAGGACCCAATGGAGCTGGGAAAACTACCTTCATTGATGCCATTACAGGATTCGTGCCTACATCAGCAGGGTCAGCGATTTTTGATGGACATGATTTAAGCGAATTAAAACCCCACGAACGAGCTCAGTTGGGGTTAGTAAGAACTTTTCAGTCTCTGGAACTTTTTGAAGATTTATCAGTTAGAGATAATTTGCTTGTCGCTGCTCATCCGACAACCTGGTACACCCTTGCTTTGGACGTTTTTAGACTTCGTCAGAGCAATGAAGAGATTGAAGAACGAATCGACTGGGCTCTTGAAGTAGCAGGTCTAACAGGGCTAGAAGAAGAACTTCCAACAGACTTGCCTCATGGTCAACGAAAACTTGTCGGCGTGGCAAGAGCTTTAGCAGCACAACCAAATCTGGTATTACTGGATGAACCAGCGGCAGGTTTAGATACTGCTGAGAGTAATGCTTTGGGTGGGCATTTACGAGGGCTTCTCGATCATGATGTAACTGTTTTTCTAATTGATCATGACATGGGACTTGTTTTGAGTGTATGTGACTTCATATATGTCATGGATTTTGGAAAGATCATTGCATCTGGAACACCCGAAGAGGTTCGATCAAATCCGGAAGTAATAGCAGCTTATTTGGGTGAAGAGGCTGGTGAAGTGCAGGCGCGGTCAGCTGAAGAATTGCGCGGGATTTCAGATACGGCAGGCGAGTGATGACTCAAAATATTCAACAATTACTTAAAGTAGAAAATTTGGACACTGGATATGCAGGTGTGCCTGTAGTAAGAGGTCTCAACATTCACTTAGACGAAGGTGAAGTGGTTGCCCTGCTCGGACCAAATGGAGCTGGTAAAACCACAACACTTTTAACAGTTTCAGGGATAATTCCTGTTTTGAATGGAAATATATCTGTTCTTGGTGAGGAAGTGGATTCAAAGAATCCACACAAAAATGCTCGTCTCGGTTTAGCACATGTCGCCGAAGACAGGTCACTTTTTTTCAACCTGACAGTCAAAGAAAATTTACAACTTGGTTTACGTGGGGACAAAGACGCACAACAGGAAGGTATGGAAAAAGCTCTTGATTTGCTGCCAGCATTAAGACCCTTGATGGATCGTCGTTCCGGACTTCTCTCTGGGGGTGAACAGCAGATGCTTGCAATGGCACGAGCCCTTGTATCAAAGCCAAAATTGCTGCTGGTAGATGAAATGAGTCTTGGTCTCGCCCCAATAATTGTTGAACAGTTGCTCCCAATCGTAAGAAACATTGCAGACGAAACAGGAGCAGGAGTTCTGATAGTTGAACAGCATGTCCATCTTGCTTTACAAGTAGCTGATAGAGGTTATGTGATGAATCATGGAGAATTAGTTTTGTCCGGTTCAGCTTCTGAGCTTTTGGATTCCAAGGATCTTCTTGAAGCCAGTTACCTTGGTGGCGATATTGACGAAGCGAGTATTGAGTGATGACTGCAACAAATATCATTTCATTGGTTCGTGTTGGTTTTTCGGTTCTCTTCTTGTGGATGGTGTTAGCTGGCAACTGGGTTAATTTGAAAAATGAAAGTTTTGGAGTTTTTGACAGCCAAGGGGGAGCTGGTTTCGGGATTGTTGCTGTGGTCCTAGGAGTAATTATGGTTCTCATTTCTTTGGTTCTTGCCGCAGAAAAAGAATTTGTAATAAAGCCACTTGCAATGGGAGGAAACCAAATTCTTTTAGCTTTAGGATTTGCATCATTTACAACTATCTTGAGTTTTTTAATTGTTACCCACTCAGGTGCTTTTCGAGATTTAGGACAAGTTAGAGGAGCTGGATGGGGTGCGGCTGGAGCTGGATTGGTTGCTTATTTTTTACCTCAAGCTGTAATGGCCGGTTTCGGTTTCCTTGGAGGTTCAACCTCAACACTACTAAATGAATCAGACGGGCAAAAAGTTGGATTTGGTGTTTTAGTTTCAGGAATTCTGATAATGGTCGCTCCACTTTTTGAATGGTTTAAGACAGAAGAAGGATCGTGGACCGGTTATGAGCCAGGAGCTCCAAGAATGGGATTTTTACTGCTGGCTTTTGGTGCAGTTATAGCTCTTGTGGGCTTTATGCGTTTAAGACCGCAAGGACTTGTTGAACCAGGAGGACGTTTGTCCCTTCCACACTTACAGACGATAGTGTCATTGTCTGTGCTTTTCCCTGTCATAGCTTGGGCAATTACCTCGGCTCAACGTGATGACATGTCAACAGGCATTGGTTTATGGATTGGTTTGATATCAGGGGTAGTTCTTCTTGGTGTATCAGTATTTGAATTAACCAGACGTGAGGTAACAGCTTCTTAGCTAATTTTTGCTGGAGATCCTAAGTCAATAAAAATTTTCTCTCTACCGCGGAGAATTATTCTAGAGTTGAAGGTTGGTTCGTCGATAATTGAAAGATCCGGGAAACGTCTTATAAGTTTGGTTACCGCAATCTCTCCTTCCATTTTCGCCAAAGCTGCTCCTAGGCAATAGTGAACCCCACTACCGAAGGAGACATGTCTGGAAGCATCTTCTCTTTTAACATCAAGTTCATGTGCCGTTTCACCCCAGAACCTGGGATCTCTATTGGCACTTCCTAAAGCGGTTAAAACTATTTCTCCCGCTTGAACCTGTATTCCTGATAATTCGACATCTTCTAAAAGTTGTCTTCCTGAATTCTGTACTGGGCTGTCGAAGCGTAAAAGTTCATCAACCATTGTTTCATCAACTGAAGGATCGTTTAAGACTAACTGAAATTGATCAGGATTATTAATAAGCGAATGGGTTCCATTTCCAATCAGATTTACAGTTGTTTCGTGACCAGCTACAAAAAGGAGACTAATCATTGAAAGAAGTTCCGGTTCAGTAAGACCTTCTCCACCTTCTTCAACTGCAATCAAGTCAGTAAGCAAATCGTCCCCCGGCTCGGTTCTCTTCCATGCAAGAGCCTCTGTTAGATATTCGTTTAACTGTGCTCCACCCCAGATAGCTTCGTCAACCTGTTCGGGAGTGATGTTTGGTTCAAGAGTTTGAACTAGAGTTTGTGACCATTCTCTGACATTCAACATGTCGGCATCAGGGAGTCCCAACATGGAATGTATAACCACAAAAGGCACAACGAAAGCAAAATCCTTGATCAGATCGACTTCTTTTTTCTCTGCCAATTGACTGAGTAAATCATCCACGATTTCAGTTGTTAGATGACGCATTTTCTCAATACCTCTAGGCGTGAAAGTTCTTTGAACCAGTTTGCGAAGACGTGTGTGTTCAGGAGGGTCGAGCATAAGTATTGACGGAGGCCGATCCATGGAATGTTCCTGTAGTTTTTTTATATGTTCAGGCATTTCAATTCCGGCGCGGTCTCGTTCAACAGAGGTATTTGGATTTCTCAAAACTTCAAACACATCATCGAAACGAGTTACAACAAGATTACCGAACGGGGTCCGATGCACTGGGTCCTTATCACGTAACAGTTCATAGTGAGGGTAAGGGTTAATCAGAAAATCTGGATCGAATGGGTTCCATGAAGGTTTTGAATCAATTCCATTATTTGTGTCCATATTATTTACCTCAAGTAGTTAACTAGAGAAGATGACCCACCCTGTTTCCTGAGTTTATAGCTCCTTGGATGTATCCAATACTTTCAGCATCACCAATTATGTGGGTTTCAATTCCTGACTCTGCAAATTGTTCAAACATTGTTTGATTTGTTTTGATTCCCTCCGCAAGAATCACAGAGTCTGCAGAGACTTCAAATTCATTTCCATCTTTTTTGAAAACCACTGTGTTTCCTTTAATCTCAATTACTTCAGCGTTGTTGTGTAATTTAACGCCAGATAAAGATATTTGATGGAGGGCTCTCCATCTTCGCGGATGTGCCATTTCGGTTGCCATAACAGGTCCACTTTCTATCACTGTGACAGTCCGATTCCTTTCGGCAAGGAAATGTGATACTTCTATCCCAACCAAGCCTCCACCAATAACAACTACGTTTTTGCCAATTGGCATCCAAAATTTTGATAGTTTTCTGATTTTCCACATATCTTTGAGTAATCCAAGTTTCTGCGCCGTCCACAGAATTATTTGATCCAGTTTCTTAATTTCCTGAGGTATTTCAGAAGTTTTAGTTTTTTGCAAAAGTGATCTTAATTGATCTCTCGTCATGACATGTTTAAGTTCGGAACCTTTGAGACCGCTATTTGAAGTATCTGAGCCTGTAGCGATTACGACCGAATCTGGGTGAAAAGACATTATTGATTCAGTGTCGGCAACAAAACCCTTTTTTATTATCACCTCACTATCATTCAGCACCGTTTCAAACCAATTGATCAGATCTCCATTCTTGGGAGTGGTTAGTGAAGAAAATAGAGTTGTTCCTCCCAAAGTCTCCATTTTTTCAAGCAGAGTCACTTTGTGACCTCTGTTTGAAGCTATTCGAGCGCATTCCAAACCTGCAGGTCCTGCTCCAACTATCACAACATTTTTTGACTTTTCAGCGTTTTCGATTTTTGTTGCATAATTTCCTAAACGTGCATTGACGGCACAAACAGGCTCACCATTCCAAAAGTTTTGAGCTACACATACGAAACAATTTATACAAGGACGAATTTTTTCGGGAGCTCCGTTGATCAGATGATTCGGTAGTTCAGGATCAGCAAGCAACTGCCTCCCCATTGCAACAAATCCACAGACATCATTCGAAATAAGTTCTTCTGCATCTTCAGGTTCTATTCGACCAACGGCAATTACCGGAATGTTGATTACAGATTGGATCCTTCCAGCAAATTTAGAGTATTGACATTTCTCCCACGGTAAAGGACCATCGGTAAAGCCCACCCCAGTTCCTGATGATGAAATAGCAGAAACATGAATTGCATCTGCTCCTGCTTTCTCAGCAATAACTGCGGTAGCTGAAGCTTCCTCGACAGTTATTCCATTTTCAATTCCATATTCTTGACCATCTATTCTCACGACAATCGCGAAATCAGAACCACAATTTTCCCTAACTTTTTTAACTATTTGTCTTAATAGGTTTGCTCGTTTTTCTTGTGATCCACCCCACTCATCGTCTCGTCTATTCCAAGCTTTTGAAAGAAAAGTTGAGATTAGATAGCCGTGGGCAGCGTGAATTTCAATACCGTCAAGACCTGCTTTTTTGATTCTTAAAGCAGCATCAACGAATGCCTGGATTATTTCTTGCAACTCTTCTGCGGAAGCTTCTTTAAAGTTAGGCAATTTTCCATCAGTAAGAGTTGCCATTTTCAACAGCTCATCATTTGTCGTATTGATAGTCATGCCTAAATTATCAATAGAAGGGATCGGCATCGAAGGAACGAGAACAGGAACATCACGGGAAATATCGAGCCCAGAGATTCTTCCATGATGGCAGGCTTGAACGATCATACTCCCTCCATGTTTGTGAACGCGTTCCGCAAGTTTTGTAAGCCCCGGTATGACTCGATCATCTGAAAGAGAGGGTTGATGTTTAGAAGTCGCCCCATCAGGCCATTTGACTGCTGAAGTTTCGAGAATTAATAGGCCTGCTCCGCCTTCGGCTCTCTCTTCATAATGTTGAAGTGTTTTTTCACTTATTAAGCCATCCTCAGTGCAATTATTTTGGTCCATAGCAGGCATGACAATACGATTACGCAATTGCATATGACCTAAAGTGCCTTGGGAAAGTAGTTTAGGAAATTTTTTCCGCATACCTAATTTTTGCGCATTCACAGCATGAAAACCACTTAGCAGGTCATCAAAATTAAATTAAACGGTTTATTGCCTTTGTGCGCCAATTAGTAGTCGACTCAACAGCGTTAAATGTAAAGCAATGTATTCCTGCAATATCTAATTCATCAGCATGATTAGAAATTGGAACAATTAATTTGTTCGGGTTGTAACCACGAGCTGAAAGAAGCTTTAAAACAGATTTACGATTTTTCTTTAGGTAACGAGTGGAAACACCCACGCCTAGCCGAAGAGAAATGTTAATCAGTTTCTTCATATCTACAACTCCTGGTAGACCTAGATGACAAGGAAGTGTCACTCCAGATTTTCTGCAGTTTTCCAACCAGCCGGAAATTGTTTCTGCTTCGAAACACATTTGTGTTGCCATGTAGCCATTTAGGTTGCTTTCATAAATCATTTCTTGTTTTCTGATCAGAGATTCTGCTAGTGCTGCTTCAGGGATCGAAGGATGACCATCTGGATATGAACCAATCCCAACAGTTTCGATTTTTGGATTTTTGTCAAGAAAGGAGTTGAGTAAACCAGGCGCATCAGTGAAGGGTCCACGCTGATCAGCATCTCCGCCAATAATAAAGACAGTTTTTATACCAAGCGCCTCTATTCGTTTAACGATGCGAGTTACATGTTCTTCACTTTCAACCATTCGAGCTGCAAAATGAGGAATTGTTTCATGTCCTTTTGACAAAAAATTTTCACAAAGCTCAAGTGTTGCTTCGATATTTTTTGCAGGTGAGCATGTTATTGAGATTGTTGACGCTTGCGGCAGAAATTCTGCTTGTTCATAAACATTTTTTAGTGGAATCAACTCATATGTCATTCCGTCAATAAGTCTTAGCTGAGTGGATTTTCCCCCACGACTATTATTTGCTTTCTGATTGGAACCCATTTCAACTAAGCCCAACTATTTCACCATTTTCGTCAATATCTATCCCAGCGGCAGCTGGGGATTTACCTAGGCCTGGCATCGTGCGCATCTCACCGCATATCGGATAAACGAAACCTGCCCCAACTGAAGCTCTTATTTCTCTTACAGGCAAGTTCCATCCGGTCGGGGCGCCTTTGAGAGAAGCATCAGAAGAAATAGACAAATGTGTTTTGGCAATACATACCGGAAGGTCACCAAAACCATTTTCGGTATATGAGTTAATTTGTTTGGAAGCAGTAGGTGAAAAGTCAACTTCGTCCGCGCCGTAAACTTTAGTTGCTACCGTTCTGATTTTTTCTTCAATACTCATTTCGTCGGGATACAAGACAGAAAAATCAGATTTTTCCTCCGTAGCTTCTGCGACCATTTCTGCTAGTTCGCTTGCACCTGCACCACCTTCTGAAAAATGACTAGTTATGGCACATCGTGCACCATTTTCTCTAGCTATTTCAGCGATTGCAGCTAAGTCAGCATCATGGTCTTCAGGAAAACGGTTAATAGCGACCACGGGACTAACTCCGTGAATTCGAACATTTTCGATTTGCTTTCTTAGGTTCGCTCCACCTTCATGCACTTCATTAGGATTTTCAGCTAATAGCGCTTCAGGTAGGGGTTTCCCAGCTACGATCCGATGGTTTCCCGAGTGTGCTTTAAGACCTCTAACTGTCGCGACCAGAACAGCGGCGTCAGGAGCCATTCCCGAGTATCGGCATTTGATGTTAAAGAAACGCTCTGCTCCCATATCTGCTCCAAAACCTGCTTCAGTTAGGAGGAAATCACCTGTGTGGATTCCTATTTGATCTGCAATTATTGAAGAATTTCCAGTTGCGATATTTCCAAACGGTCCGCAGTGCACAAGAGCAGGTGTCCCTTCAAGTGTTTGCATTAAATTTGGTTTTATTGCTTCTTTTAGGAGCACTGTCATCGCTCCCGCAACTTCGATGTCTTCAGCTGTAATCGGATTCATTTCTTTGTCGTATCCGACAACTATGCGACCCATTCTCTTTCTTAAATCTTCTAATGAGGTACATAATGCTAATGCGGCCATAACCTCAGAAGCAGCCGTTATGTCAAAACCAGTCTCACGAGGGATGCCGTCTAAACGACCACCAAGTCCGATTGTTGCATTTCTTAGTGACCGATCATTTATATCTATTACCCGTCTCCAAGTGATGTTGTGGATATCGAGTCCCAGATTGTTGCCATGGAAAAGGTGAGAATCAAGCATAGCTGAACACATGTTGTGTGCAGCTGTGACTGCGTGCATGTCACCTGTCAGATGCAAGTTGAAAAGTTCCATTGGTACGACTTGTGCGTATCCTCCACCTGCAGCTCCTCCTTTGATACCGAAGGTAGGCCCCAGAGATGGTTGACGGATAGCGATAGTTGCGCGCTTTCCAATATGAGAGAACCCTTGTCCAAGCCCAACAGTTGTTGTCGTTTTACCTTCGCCTAAAGGTGTCGGTGTGATGGCCGTAACTACTACGTATTTTGCTTTTGGTTTTTCTGCCATGGATTCAATCGCATCAAGTCTTATTTTTGCAGCGCCTTCTCCGTAGATTTCCAAAGAGTCTTCAGGTATGCCGGACTCATTGGCAATGACATTTAAAGGTTTCAATTCTGCTTTACGTGCGATCTCTAGATCTGAAGGAAAAGACATGACGACCACCTCACGACGACCAAATGTTTAAGAATAATAATCTTAACTGTTATACCGCAAAGTGGGAAAGATTCCCACAATGTGGGATATGAAATTATGCAAATTCGTCAGGCAATTCACTTTTACGTTTTGCTATGAAATCAAGCATGGCTTCATCAATCGAATCGTCAAGTGGTGGGGGTTCATAATTATTTAACATTTTTTTCCAAATGGCGTTTGCTCTTTGCGCAGTGTCAAGACTGCCTTCTTCTGACCATTGTTCATATGAGTCGTTGTTTGCGACTTCCGAAACGGCAAAAGCTTTTTCAAAATTTGCGAGAGTGTGTTCAGAACCCAAGAAATGTTGCCCAGGTCCTGTCTCTTTAATTGCGTTTAGTGCTTGACCGTTTTCTGAGAGATCTACACCTTTGACGAGATTTGCTGCTAAACCACATTGGTCTGCATCAATTATAAATTTCTCGTATCCCATAGAAAGTCCACCTTCCAGCCATCCGGCAGAATGAAGCATAAAGTTAACTCCCCCTAAAATTGCCGG
The DNA here is from genome assembly GCA_002721755.1 of Actinomycetota bacterium. Classification (GTDB taxonomy): domain Bacteria; phylum Actinomycetota; class Acidimicrobiia; order Acidimicrobiales; family MedAcidi-G1; genus MedAcidi-G1. The sequence continues at coordinate 13,751 of PBLL01000014.1, read as the reverse complement.
AATGAACGTAGAGATACTCTCTGACGCTGCTTGAGCGTCAGGAATTTTTGAGGCACAAAGATTACCCCCTGAACGAAATGGCACCCCTAGTCGACGTGCAAGGGCAGCCATTGTGTACAACATCAGAGCTGGTTCTGGAGTGCCAAATGTTGGAGCACCAGTTTGCATGGACATAGACATTGCAAAAGACCCAAAGACTGTAGGAGCTCCTGGGTTGATTAATTGTATAAATGTCATTCCGGCTAGTGCTTCTGCAAGTGTTTGTGCGGCTACACCAGCAACTGTTACTGGGGCCATAGCACCTGCAACAATAAACGGACTAATTACAGTCGCTTGATTTGCGCGAGCGTAAACTTCTGCAGCTCCAAGCATTGTCGCATCCCAGCACATTGGAGATGAAGCATTAATGAGACTTGTGATGACAGTGTTCTCATCTAGAAAGCTTTTTCCGAAAACCATCTCAGCTAAAGCAACTGAATCCTGTGCTCGTTCGGGTGCCGTGACTGATCCCATAAAGGGCTTATCGCTAAATTTTAAATGGGAGTAGACCATGTCAAGATGTCTTTTGCTCACAGGAATATCGACGGGTTCGACCACAGTTCCACCGGAATGATGCAAATGCGGAGTCATGTAAGCGAGTTTTACAAAATTGCGAAAATCTTCAATGTTCGCGTAACGGCGACCATTGTCGAGATCAAAAGCGAAGGGTGACCCATAGGCGGGTACCAGCACTGTTGCGTTTCCTCCGATTTGAACACTTTTTGAAGGATTGCGAGCATGTTGTATATAAGTTGAAGGTGCGGATTTAGTGATGATTTCTCGACACATCCCTTTGGGGAATCTAACTCTCTCACCATCTATTTCTGCACCAGCAGTCTTTAAAATTTCCAGCGAAGAAGGATAATCACGAAAATCAATTCCAACTTCCTCAAGAATGATGTCAGCGTTGTTTTCAATTAACTCCAGACCATCGTCGGACATGATTTCGTAAGGAGGAATCATGCGAGTTAAATAGGGGTTTGAATTGCCCGCAATAGCTTCTTCTCGCGCGGCTCGTCGTGCTTCCCTTCCTCCAGTTCTTCTTCTTGAAGGTTTTTCAGTCATCTGTTTTCTTTCTTTTTGTACGTCTATTTCTCTTTAGTGAAGTTGTTTCGTTTTTTGGAGGCAGGTCAACATATGAACCAAGGAACTGGTATTCCGCCGTTTTGTGAGGTATAGCCATAGCTTCAACAAAATGTTCTTGGAAAGCAGTTTCTGTTGCAATCTCGATCTTTTCGATGTTGTTAATAGTTTTTTGGATCTCACTACGTGACTCATTTGAAAGTAGCGCCATTAGGGCTCCAGATCCTGCCGCATTGCCTATTGAAGAAACCTTTTCTTTCTCACAGTCAGGGATAAGCCCAAGAACTGTGGCTCGCATGGTATCTATATGGCTGCCAAATGCACCTGCTAGTTGTATTGAGTCGATTTGATCAGTTTCTAGATAGTCCATTAAAAGTCTAATACCAGCGTAAAGTGCCGCTTTTGCCAACTGAACTGCTCTTACGTCATTTTGAGTAATAAGGATTCTTTTTCCAATTTCAGAAGATTCATATAAGACGTAAGAAAAAGTTCTTCCATCAGATTCTACATATTCTGAAGGATTCGTTCCATCTCCTCCGATAACACCATCAATAGTCATTAATCTTGCTAAAAGTAACTCCGCAACCACTTCTATGATTCCTGAGCCACAGATTCCCGTAACACCAGTTTTTATAATTTCATCTGAAAAACCTTCTTCATCCGACCATGCATCTACTCCAATTACTTTAAAACGAGCTTCTCCATTTTCAGGATTAATTCTGACTCGTTCTATTGCACCTGGAGTTGCTCTTTGACCGCTACTGATTTGTGCGCCCTCGAAAGCAGGTCCAGTAGGACTTGAAGCTGCCAGAATTCTTCCCTTTCCAGACAATATGATTTCTGCATTTGTGCCGACATCTACTACCAGATTAATCCCATCATTTAATTGTGGTTTGGTTGCGAGAAGAACACCAGCAGTATCGGCTCCAACATGTCCGGCGATACACGGTAGTACATGAACGCGTGTTGCTTCATTTGCGTTAATAAACAAATTGCTAGCAGGAATGTCTATAGCTTTGTCTTCAATCAATGTAAAAGGAGCTACACCTAAAGTTGTTGGGTCGTAACCAAGAAATAGGTGGTGCATTATTGGATTTCCAACCAATGTGATCTCAAAGACATCTTCACGTTTTGTATTCGAATTATCGCATAGTTCACCTACAAGGTCGTCTATTGCTCCTTGGACGGCTTCAGTTAATTCTTCTTTGCCGTTTTCGTTCATCATTACGTATGAAACTCTGCTCATTAAATCTTCTCCAAAACGAATCTGAGGGTTCATGATTCCGGCGCTAGAAAGAACTTCACCCGAAAGTAGATCACATAGATGACCTGCAATGGTTGTTGATCCGACGTCGATCGCAATTCCAAAGATTTGATCTCGAAAGCCTGGCCATACTGAAATGACTGATTTTTTATCTCTAACTATTGCTGTGAAAGTTCCATCAGAACTTGGTGCCGGGATTCCAACAATTTCGTTTTTTAGATCTTCCAACTCCCATTGTTCTTTCAAGTGGTTAATTAGTTGATCTGAAGAAGGTTTATTGTTTTGGTTTTCTATTTCTATGAAATGTAAAGAAATAACTGGGTCTATCTGCAAATCTGTCAAATCTACAGTTTTTCTAACAACCTGTTTGTGTATTTGACTATCTGGCGGAACATCGACTACGAGATCACCAAGAATTTTAGCTGAACAAGAAAGGCGCCTATTTTTTTCAAGTTTTTTCCGCCCTTTGTATTTAGTTTCAGCATCACCTTGAGCGCTTATATTGTTTTCGGATGAAGTGATTTTGTGTTTGGCAAAATCACCGAAAGTTGGTTCAATTTGGCAACGACCACAAATTCCGCGTCCGCCACAAACTGAATCAATATCTACACCGAGTTTTCTCGCAGCTTCAAGAAGAGTTAAGCCATTTTCAAAGTAATCGCGATGGCCAGATGGTGTAAAAACAATTAGGCTCTCTCTTTTTTCAATTTCCATAAGGTCGTATTTCTTTTGGTTTAAGTCGGATTTCTTCTACGTCCAGTTCTTCTAGTTCTAGCGGGAGCATCAGATTCGCGATGAGTTTCTATCCATGCGGCACAGTTAGCGTCTTGTCCAGAGAGAACGTCAGCTGCCTGAATAGCAGTTCGTACTTCACCATGCAGTGGGTTCATGATTGCTGAAGTCATGCCATGTGAAATAGCCATAGACAAAAAAGCGCCTGTAATTGCATGTCTATTAGGAAGTCCGAAACTCACATTAGAAGCTCCACAAGTAGTATTTACCCCAAGTTCTTCCCTGAGACGTCTGACTAAAGTAAAGACTTGATTTCCTGCATTTGCCATTGCTCCGATTGGCATGACTAACGGATCGACTACCACATCATGAGCAGGGATTCCATGATCTGCAGCTCTTTCTACGATTTTTTTTGCGACCATAAATCTAACTTCTGGATCTTCAGAAATACCTGTTTCGTCATTTGATATTGCAACTACAGCAGCTTCTCTGGAAGCCACTAGAGGAAGAACCCTTTCGAGCACTTCTTCTTCACCGGTAACAGAATTAATCAAAGGTTTTCCTTCATACACAGCAATTCCAGCTTCTAGAGCTTCAATGATCGATGAATCTATAGAAAGAGGAACGTCGGTTATGGCTTGAACAGTTTGAATGGCTTTTGCAAGCAGAGCGGGTTCATCTGCAAGTGGTATTCCAGCATTTACATCAAGCATGTGGGCGCCTGCTTCTACTTGTGCAATAGCATCTGCTTCGACTCGACTAAAATCATCATTTTTCATTTCCTCCGCGAGAAGTTTTCGACCAGTCGGATTGATTCTTTCTCCTATCATTACAAAAGGTTGGCCAAAGCCTATAACTACTTCTTTAGAAGCTGAACTAATTATTGTCTGAGTCATTTTCTTCCTTTAGGTGATGACATCATTTGTACTTGTTTCAACACCGCCCTGTTTTACAAGTCCCTCAAGTCTCTCAACTGGGTAGGCCTTTTCTATAGCGGCAGCTTCTTTCGCAACAATTGAAGCCATTTCGTCATCACAGTCAATTGTTTTTCTGTTCCATTGAGCAATATAGCTATCAGTATCGGTTAGACCCGCGACTGCAGCAGCGCGATCTATAGCATGTTGGAAACGTGCATCTAGAAGCGCTTTTTCACGTTTACGCCCATTTTGGGCTGTTACTTGAGCAGGTATATCACGCCAGTAAATTGTTATAAGTTTCGTGCCCATTTAATTAAACTATTCTCTGGTTGATTTACTTAATTGAGATTCTTTGTGATTATTCTGTAATGAAATTATCTCTGTCTCAAAATCACCATAACCAGTTCTTAAAACAACAAGATCTAAACCTAGTTTTTTTGCAGACTCCCTAGCTTGTTCTTCAAGTTGCGGATCATTCGTTTGAGCTAGATAAACCACTTGTGTGTAGTTGCCAAAGTATTCATTTAGAAGTTCTGGGTGTGTATCCAGCCACAGTGCTTTTACAACCAGTCTTTCGAAGTGTTTGACAAGAAAATCAGTTAAGTAAAAAGAGCCGATTTCATTTTCTTGAATGCTTGCAAAATTATCTCTACCGGCAAAAAATTCGTAACAGTGAGCTCCGGAAAGTCTTTCTAATCCAAATTTTTCACAAATTTTGTCAACTTTTCCTCCGGTCCCACAATCTGCATATCCTACGAAAATTTGGTCATAATCATTTAACGCTTTTTGAATTCTCTCTTCCAAAGCAACCGGTATCTTTTCAGGAGAATTGTGGTAGGAAGCGGGTAGACATTCAACCTCTATGTGTTTGAGATTGTTGATGGAAATTACTTCAGATAATTCGCGTGCTAAGGCCCCACAAGCAATAATTAGAGTCTTATCCTGGGTTGACATCAATGGATCAATAATCAGGAATTAAGCAGAAGCAGCTGCTCTACGTTCAGATATCAGTTTTTTAGCTGTATCAGCAGCTACTGCTGCGTCACGGCAATAGGCGTCTGCCCCTATTGCTTCGCCAAATTCTTCATTTAGCGGAGCACCACCTACGATCACGAGATATTCCTCTCTGAGACTTTTTTCCTCGAGAGTTTCAATAACTACTTTCATGTAAGGCATCGTAGTAGTCAAAAGAGCTGACATACCTAAGATATCTGGCTTGTGCTCATCCAAAGCACCGAGAAATTCTTCCACGTCAGTATTAATTCCTAAATCAATTACTTCAAATCCAGCGCCTTCGAGCATCATTCCAACGAGGTTCTTACCAATATCGTGGATATCTCCTTTGACGGTTCCGATAACTACTTTTCCAATTGGTTCTGCCCCTGTTTCAGCCAAAAGAGGGCGGAGAATCGCCATCCCAACTTTCATTGCATTTGCGGCTAATAGAACCTCAGGAACAAATAAGATTCCGTCGCGGAAATCTTCACCGACAATTTTCATTCCGTCGACCAGAGCTTCGTCAAGGACTTTTTTCGCGTCCCAACCTCTTGACAAGAAAATTTCGGTTCCTTCTCCGATTTCATCACCCAAACCGTCATACAGGTCATCATGCATTTGTGCAACTAGATCATCATCAGAAAGACTTGAAAGGTCTATATCTTCAACTTCAGAATCGTTCATCTCTTCGCTCATTTGAACTCCGATCCAACTAAAAATAATTTTCCATAATGCGGGAACGCTTTATTATCTATAATTATCTACAATTTAACATTTTGGTAGCTAAAATTCATGTTTTGCGATTTTCTTCCCGTATGGCGGTAAATTAATTTTTAAACTAAAAAGGCACACATGTCTAAAGTTCAAAGCATTGATAGGGCTTTCCAAATTCTCAGAGAATTGTCAGAAAAAGCTGGAGGAATAACTGATTTATCAAGACGTGTGGGATTACCGACATCAACTGTTGCACGTTTGTTATCAGCTCTAGAAGAATCAGATGCAATAGAGCGAGTAGCCGGTAGCTATGAGTACAAACTTGGTCCTCGAATTCTTCAAATGGCTACTCAGTCAAACCAAAGTGAAACCCTTCTAGCTATGGCGAGACCTCATATGGTTAATTTGGTAGAAAAATTGTTTGAAAATGCAGGTCTCTCAATTCCTAGTGGTTATGAAGTTCAGTATGTGGGACAGGTTAATTGCGCTAACCCAGTTCAAATACGTGATTGGACAGGTACACGACTTCCAATGCATGTAGTCCCATCAGGGTTAGTGTCATTAGCTCATTTGCCTGTTGAAATTGTTGAGAGATTTTTAGATAGAAAATTGGAAAGATATACAACGAATACGGTTACAAACAAGATTGAGGTTTTACACCGTTTAGAAAAAATTCGAGAAGAAGGCTTTTGCTGGTGCATTGAAGAGTTCTCCGAGGGAATTAATTCTGTTGCAGCCCCCGTTTTTTCCAAAGATGGAAATGTTATTGGTGCGCTGCATGTTCATGGCCCTAGTTACAGGTTTCCGGATAAAACAACGAAAAAGATAGTTTCGAATTTGGTACTTAAACAAGCGAAAAAAATGTCACGAGAGTTAGGTCAAAAATAATATTACTTAATGCCGAATCAGACTTATTCCAGTTTATTTAGGTAACCTTTCTCGTTCGGTTTGTTACATTTTTTCAGAAAATAAGGAGAGACTAAGTAATAATTACTGAGTCGATTAGGAGTAATTGTGAGCGATTTCCCAGGAAACGCGAAAGTAGTTGTTATAGGAGCGGGTATTGTAGGCAACTGTCTAGTGGGTCATTTATCAGATTTAGGTTGGAATGATATTGTCCAAATTGATAAAGGTCCCTTGCCTAATCCGGGTGGCTCAACTGGTCATGCATCAAATTTTATTTTTCCGGTAGACCACAATAAGGAAATGGCCTTGTTGACCTATGAGTCGCAGGAGCAGTATGGAGCTCTTGGGTTGCAGAATGTCCCAGGTGGAATCGAAGTCGCACGCGATGAAGTTCGTCTTGAAGAATTTAGGAGAAGAATGACATCTGCAAAGGCTTGGGGTATTGAATCTGAGCTTTTAACTCCTGAACAAGTTAAGGAGTTGGTCCCGTTTATAAATGAGGAAGTCATAATTGGAGGTTTTTACACACCAAGTGTTTCCGTAGTCGACTCTTTAGAGACAGGTACACAAATGAGACAAAGAGCCCAAGAAGCTGGCAGTCTCAAGGTTTTCGCTAATACTGAAGTTTTAGATATAGAAACTACAGAAGATGCGGTTGGCATATCGAGGGTGACTGCCGTAGTGACAACTAGAGGGCGTATTGAGGCCGAGTATGTAGTTATTGCTTGTGGGGTTTGGTCTAATCGGGTTGCGAACATGGCAGGTGCGACAATTCCCTTAACTCCTGCAGTCCATCAGATGGCCGATGTGGGACCAATTGATGTGTTAGCGGAAACAAACAGTGAAATTGGTTATCCAATTGTTCGGGATATGGACACTTTTTGTTATGAAAGACAGACTGCCGGCTCTATGGAAGTAGGTTCTTATGCGCATAGACCAATTCTTCACCATCCAGACTCAATTCCTTCTAATGAAGAAGCAGCTCTCTCTCCAACTGAACTTCCTCTAAGTCAGGATGATTTTGACCCTCAGATGGAACAAGCAATTGAGTTGATGGAGATGCTAGGTGATGCTGAAATCAAATATGCGATTGATGGTTTGCTATCACTTACTCCTGACGCTATGCCTGTGCTTGGTGAGACAGTTGAAGTAGAAAATTTATGGTCGGCGGCAGCGGTCTGGGTCAAAGAAGGACCAGGTATAGCTCAATTAATTGCGGAATGGATGACCTATGGTTATCCGCACATCACCGACCCTCATGGTTCCGATATCGCACGTTTATACCCCGAAGAGCGTGACTACGACCATATTTGTGAACGTGCTTCAGAACACTTCAATAAAACTTATGGAATTGTTCATCCAAGCGAACAGTGGGAAAGCAACAGAGGACAAGCGAAGAGTCCTTTCTACTCTCGTGAAGAAGAATTGGGCGCAGTTTTCTTTGAAGCAAGAGTTTGGGAGCGCCCACAATGGTATGAACACAATGCTTCATTAGTTGAAAAGTATGACATTAAAGAACGTGATACAGAATGGGATAGTAGATGGTGGTCACCTATTATAAATGCTGAACATTTGGCACTTCGTGAAAATGTCGGGATGGTTGATCTAAGTGCATTTCAGATTTTCGATATCACGGGATCGGGTGCAATTGAATTTGCGGAATATCTAGCTGTAAACAAAATAGATGTCCCAATTGGCAGAGCTGTTTACACACCTTGGCTTACGCAAAACGGTGGCTTTCATTCTGATTTAACGATGATGCGTCTTGGTGAGGATCATGTTCGTGTTGTTACTGGCGCTTTTGATGGTGGCCGTGATCTTTTTTGGATGCGCAAACATATGCCTAGAGATGGTTCAGTCACTGTGACTGACAAGACCAGAGAAATCTGCACAATTGGTTTGTGGGGACCAAATGCGCCAGAAGTTTTGCAACAGCTAACAAATGTTGATCTAACTCAAGAGGGATCCCCATACGGTCATGTGATTGATGCCGAGATAGCGGGATTAGAGTGCAGCCTTTTTAGAATTTCTTATGTCGGTGACACAGGTTGGGAAATTTATGTTCCATGGGAAGATGGACCAGCTTTATGGGATGCGTTATGGGAAACAGGTCAAGATTTCGGGATAGTTCCTGTAGGCATAGGTGTTTATGGTCTCACTGGACGAATGGAAAAGAGTTACAGATTGATGGGTGCAGAACTTGAATCTGAATACAATCCAGTTGAAGCAGGTTTGGCAAGACCAAAGGTAAAAGCAGCAAATTTTATTGGTAAAGAGTCATATTTGAAAATGCGTGATGAAGACCCATCAGCTACTCTGTGCACACTCACTGTAACCGACCAGAGTGATTCACAAGGCAGGCAACGTTATATGCAAGGTGGTAATGAGCCGATTTTGACACTCGATAATGAACGGATCTTAGATTCAAAGGGACGAGTATCAAGAGTTACAACAGCGGGTCATGCTCCGTCGGCAGGTGAGTACGTTCTAATGTCCTATCTGCCTCCTGAACACGCTGAAGTAGGAACAAAATTGCAGGTTATGTATATGAATGAGCTATTTCCTGTTGAAGTCGCAGTTGTTGGTCCTGGAGGAATTTTTGACCCAGATGATTCCAGAATGAAGAGCTGATTTAATTGAAAATTCTTGTTTGTGTTAAAAGAGTTCCAGCACCTGGAGCAAGAATTAATGTTACTGATGACGGTCTCGAAGTAGATGCTACCCATCTAGGATTTACAACTAGTCCGCATGAAGAATGTGCGGTTGAAGAAGCAGTTCAACTAGCAGAGACTCATGGCGGTGAAGTGACAGCGATCACGTTGGGTCCTGAAGCAGCCGAAGAGCAGCTTCGCTATGCCGCAAGCGTAGGTGTTCAAAATTTAATCCTTCTCCCTATGGATGAGCCAGATTGGGACCCGCAAAAAACAGCAGATGCTTTGACTAAAGCAATCAGAGAAATAGAAACTTCTGAGGGTGTTTTCGATTTAATTCTTTTTGGAAATGAATCTGCAGATGCGGGGGGTTTTCAAGTCGGTATACGTGTATCTCATCAGTTAGAAAGACCCATTGTAAATGGGATTAAAAATATCGAAATCTCTGATGATGAAATCGAAGCTCAAAGAGAAATAGATGGAGGGTTTGAAGTTTACAAATTAAAGATGCCTGCAGCGTTAGGGGTAAAGGAAGGTATTAACCTCCCTCGTTATCCGACTATGAAAGGGCGTTTAGCTTCGAAAAAAGCAGAATTAAAATCGCTTCAGTTTCCGGCTGAAAATGGAGGTCAACAAAGAAGTAGGCTTCACCGACCTGAGGAACAAGTTAGTGAAACTGTAATTTTGGGTAAAGGTCCTGAAGCAGCTCCAGCAATAGTCGATCTTCTGGAAGAGCTAGGCGTTCTTCAATGACTCTATTAGTTCTTTGTGACCATGACCGCGGTGTGGTGCCTGATTCAGTATTTGAAGCCTTAACTTTCGCAAAATCCATTGCGGATGAAACAAACACATCAATTCAAGCTGTACTTATTGGACAGGGATCTGAAGAAGCAGTTGAGTCTGTTCTTTCTTTTGGTGTTAAGACAGTAATTGTTGCTTTGCATGATTCTTTGACTGATTATGGACCAGAAATTTGGGGTGAGACACTTGCACAGATGGTGGATTCAACTTCAGCAAAAATAGTTACCGCATGTGGCACAGATAGAGGCAATGAAGTGCTTGCACATGTCGCAGCGCGATTGAATATGCCCTTTTTAGCGAATTGCCGCAGCGTTCGAATTGAAAGTGAAACATGTTTGGCAACACGGATTCAGTGGGGAGGTTCGTTACTGGAAGACGTTAAATCTGATTCAGAAATACAAATTTTTTCAGTTGAACATCATTCGATAACTCCAGAGCCTCTAGACCCTTCAGGAAATGGAACAGTTGTTGAATTTTCACCTGAGCTCGATCAGTTATTTGAGAGGACAATAGTCGTTGACAGGGTAGTTAGAACTCACGGAATCACACTTACGACCGCACCGGTTGTAGTTGGTGGAGGTCGTGGTGTTGGATCAGCAGAAGGTTTTCAATCTCTTGAGGAATTAGCAGAAGAAATAGGTGGAGTGGTGGGCTGCTCGCGAGCGGTTACGAACAATGGATGGAGACCGCATAGTGATCAGGTCGGGCAGACTGGCACTCGAATTGCACCAGAGATCTATATAGCCAGCGGAATTTCAGGGGCTATTCAACACTGGGTTGGGGCGATGGCAGCAAAAAACATTCTGGCGATAAATACAGATCCGGAAGCAAATATGGTTGTAAAGGCTGGTTATGCGGTATTGGGTGATCTACACGAGGTGATTCCAGCGATTACGGAAGAAATTCGCAATAGGCGGTCTAAGTAAAATCTTTTAGTAGTTGTTTAATTCTCTTTCCAGATTTCTTACAAACACTCCAGATCTAGGTTTAGGCATCAGGTATGAAGATTTAGGAGGCATTAATTCACCAGCTTCAGCTACTGTCATTAGGTCACCAATAGTTAAAGGGTGCAATATAAAACCAACCCAAGAATCCAACTGACAGCGTTCTTTAACTACGTCTATCCCCAAAGGACCGGGAACGTAGTCAATTAACTCATGAGTTCCAGGATTTTCAACTTCAAAAATTGGACCAAGGATTTCATTTTGGAGTATTGAGACATCTAGTTGGTCAACTAAACCAGATCCACGAGATTCAGGGAGAGTCAAAAGGTACCATTCATTATTCAAAAAAACTCCTATTTCTCGGGTATGTCTTGGCGTCACTTCTTGTTCGACTCGTGTTATTTTGCAAACTGAATTAATTGCTTTTAAAAGCTCTTCACTGCTTCTACCTTTTGGATCTCCTACTCTCCGGTGAAAAGGCAAAACTAACATTTCGTTGTCTGGAAAAAGTACTGCTTGCGTCCATCTTAAAGGAGCGTAATTTTCAACTGAATTTTTTAGTGCTTCTTCTGCAGCAGCCATTCGGTGATGTCCATCAGTTATATATAAAACTTTCTCTTCTACAAGTGCTGATAATTCCTCTACGTCTTCTCCAGAAACTCTCCAAATTGTTTGTTTCATTTTTTCATTTTCTGTTAAAAGAACAGGTTCATTCAACGTGCACTTGTTAATCATTTTTTCGAGCGATTCATCGTTTCTGTAAGTCAAAGAGATTGGGCTCGATGAAGCTCCGACTGCAACTAGATGGCGAGACATAAGTTTCGAGCGCTCAGGTCTGACTTTCTCATGTCTCAAAATTTGAAGATTTTCATTACCTTCTACTGGAACTAGACCGACAATTCCTGTTTGTGAATGAGAGGTTCCGTTAAATGGAATTTCAATTTTGTAAATGAAAAGGGAAGGTGTATCAAAAAACTGGTAAACATCGTTTTCATAAAGTAGTTCCATAGATTTCTTGCATTCGAGCAGGAGTTTTTCTATGTCATTGCTTTGACCTTCTGGTAGATCCTCTGAAGATCTGGTGACATTTAGAAAGCTAAGCGGGTTTTCTGAAATTATTTCCGCTCTTTGCTTTGGACTGTAGGAGTCGTAAGGACCTGTAGTTACTTTTTCTACCCATTCGGGTTTAACCACGAGACCGGGGAATGGGCTCAGTTTTGACATGATTAACGGTTGCTCAATTGGACATGAATGACATTCTTAATTTGCTTCAGTTGTGTAAGTGCATCTTTTGAAACTTCACCTGACACATCGATTGTCGCTAGTGCAGCTTTCGAACCCTCGAAAATTTTATTCTGCATTGTTTCAACGTTTAGATCTTCTTTTCTGAAAATTTCGAATATCTCAGCTAAAACACCCACTTTGTCATAGTGCCTTATTGTCAAAGTTGAACTACCGATTCTTTCTTTGGCCATATTTACACAATTAATAACATTCCCATCGCGGAATGAATCTATGACTTCAATTGTTTTCTCTACAGTCGCATCTTGTGCTTGCTGGGTTGACGCTCCTATGTGATGGGTGCCAATTACATTTTTATGTTCGGCGAGTTTTGATGAAAAGTCTCCAGCTCCTGTTGTTGGTTCATCACAGAAAACATCCAAACCTGCTCGGATATTTTTTTCATCGAGAGCATCAAGAAGAGCATCCTCATCAATTATTTCTCCACGACTTGTGTTGATAAGAATTGAACTCGGTTTCATCAGTTGCAGAAATTTTTTGTCGATGAAATTTCTGGTTTCAGATTCACTAGGTATATGTATTGAAATAACATCAGATTCTTTAATTAAGTCCTCTATTGTGTCGACGAGTTTTATACCGGTTGAGCGAATTTTTGATTCTGTTTCTGGTTTACGGTCTGCTTTTTTAGCAATAACTGTCATTCCGAAGGATTTAGCTCTTTCAGCAACCGCTAACCCAATCTCACCTAAGCCAACGATTCCAATTGTTTTACCAAATAACCCTTGAGCTTTGCTATACATCTTCTTGTTCCACTTACCTTTTTTGAGGTCTGCAGTGGCTGATGGGATGTGACGATCAATCGCGATCATAAGTCCCATAGTTAGTTCAGCTACTGCGATCGAATTTGTCCCGGGTACATTACAGACATAGACACCAGAATCAGATGCTGCTTGACAATCGATTGTGTTTATTCCGGCTCCCGAGCGAACGACAAGGCCTAAGGAATCAGATTTCTCAAATACTTTAGAAGTTACTTGTGTGCTTCTGACCACTAGAATTTCTATACCAGAGATTTTTTCAGGAATTTGTTCTGCAGATAGATCAGGCTCGACGATACATTCGTAATTTTTTTCACGGAGGACCTCGATCTTGTCTTCCGGAAGTGAATCGGCTATAAGTATTTTCATTTTTTCTCCTCAGTGCGCTACAGCCGGTAATAAAACGGGAAGTAGGGACCCTCGGGATCAATACCAGTCTAGTCGGTTCTAAGGATTTTGAATTATTTTTTATCGGCTACGTGGCAAGCCAAGATGTCTTTCAGCGATGTTGTTTCGGTTGATTTCACTCGTTCCTCCATAGATCGTAGTAACAGGAGCATGACGAGCGTCATAGTCAATCCACCCAAATGCTGCTGCATCCTCTGCACCAAAACTTAAAAGACCTTCAGCTCCTGCCATTTGTT
>PBLL01000013.1 GCA_002721755.1 Actinomycetota bacterium | reverse complement strand
GCCAATACCACGGCCTTCATGTCCCCGCAAATACACCACAACCCCAACACCTTCAGAACCTATCAATCGTATAGCTTCGTCCAATTGAGAACCGCAATCACATCGCAACGAACCCAACAAATCTCCCGTTAAACATTCTGAGTGAACTCTTACTAGCGCACTTTCAGCATCTTCGAGATCCCCTAATACATACGCGACATGCTCGACTCCATCTAAAACTGACCTGTAGGCATGAGCTGTGAACTCTCCATAACGGGTTGGGATACGAGCCTCGGCAAAGTGTTCAATCAACTTTTCATTTCTTCGACGAAAACGAATCAGATCAGCTATTGAAATGAAACATAAATCATTCTCCAAAGCAAACTTTTGAAGATCAGGAAGACGAGCCATGCTTCCATCATCCTTAACGATCTCACATAAAACACCCACTTCAGATCTGCCGGCCATCTGACACAAATCAACTGCAGCCTCTGTGTGTCCCGCCCGTTTTAAAACACCCCCTAGTCTTGCCCTAAGAGGAAAAATATGACCCGGTCGAGCGAAATCACCAGCTTCGTAGGAAAAATCAGCAAGAGCGGAAACTGTCGCTGAACGATCCCCTGCGGAAATACCCGTTGTAACCCCATCCATCAAATCAACAGACACAGTAAAAGCCGTCCTCATTGACTCAGTATTATTTGAGACCATCAGCGGAAGCTCTAAAAAATCAGCTCTTTCATCAGTCATTGGAGCGCAAATAACTCCACTTGTATGACGGATCATGAACGCCATCTTTTGTTCATCAATAGCATCCGCAGCAATTATCAAATCACCTTCGTTTTCTCTATCCGCATCATCCACTACAACGACAAACTCGCCCCGCTTAAATGCATCAAGCGCATCTCCAATTGTCGAAAAACTCATTTACCCTACTTTCCTGAAAGTAAATCACTGCGGCTAGATAGCAAACCTTCCATATATCTAGCTAAAACATCTATTTCCAAATTAACCTGATCGCCTACCTTCATATCTTTAAAAGTAGTTACATCTAAAGTGTGAGGAATCAAAGCAACATCAAAATGAACTTCGTCTCCACCTGCAAGCTTCGGAAGGCTAGCCACTGTCAAACTAATGCCATTCAGAGTTATAGACCCCTTTTCTACAATCTGCCCCAAGAAACCTTTTGAACAACTAAAGCTAACCAACCATGAACCATCACTTTCTCTAGCAACGTTAACTATCTTTGCCAATCCGTCAACATGCCCCTGAACAATATGCCCCCCGAAACGACCATTAGCTGATAAGGCTCTTTCCATATTTACTAGATCGCCCTTCTTTAAAGCACCTAGTGAAGTCCGAGAAAGAGTTTCGGGAACAGTTTCGACAACAAACGAATTTTTATGAATCTCAACCACGGTCAAGCAACATCCATTGATTGCTATGGAAGAACCCAATTCAGCATCATCTAGAATTTTTTCCGCAAAAATCTCTATTCGTCTGCCATCACCTGATGTTTCAAGCGAAGAAACTTCACCGACTTCTTCAACTATCCCTGTAAACATCTACAACCCCTTATTTTTCGGGGTTTGCGAATACACGACATTCAATGACCTTTCAGGTCATAAAATTGCGTCCTCTCTCATCCGGACTGTAACCGTCGGCTCAGGAATCTAACCTGATCAACTCCAAAATAAAATTAAGAGTTCGCGGGCTTGTCATACAACTCACCGCCGGTAGGGAATTTCACCCAACCCCGAAGACTTATATTAATTTTTTAATTTCTCGCTTAATCCTATAGGTTTCCAGAACAGTAATTTGCAGGTTTTCGCTTTTGAAACTAATAAAGATTCAATAACCTTCCTGAAAAAGCAATTACTGCAACAAACAAAACCTTTCTTATCAAGCTAGCACCGCCCAAAACTGCGAATCGGGCCCCAACTATCGCCCCTATAGTCAAACCTGTTGCTAAAACTATCGATTCCTTCCAATAAACCTGGTCATGGAAAATAAATACTGGCAAAGCAAAAATAGAAACTATAAGAGTTACTACAACCTTCACACTGTTCGCTAGAACAAGATCTAATCCACTCCGCGCCAACGAAAGCACTAATAAGAGACCTATTCCAGCTTGAAAGGCGCCTCCGTAAAGACCCACTAACAGGAAAATTAGTACTGAAAAACTTTTTCTCCAGGGAGACCTCGAAGAGTCAAGTTTCGGACTGGGTCTTAGAGATAAAAGCAAAATTGGAATCATCATTATTCCAAATATTTTTTCGAATATTTCATCCCCTAGATTTGAAGCAATTAGAGCCCCAATAATTGAACCAGTTGAAATAGGCAACAGAATTGGAATTGCTTTAGAAATACCTGAAATCCCAAAACTTTTGAAAGCCATAACAGCACTCGCGCTAGAAGTTAAAATCCCAACCCTGTTTGAACCGTTAGCGGCTCCACCGGGAACTCCAGCGAAAATAAGTAAAGGCACCGTAATAAGAGAACCCCCACCAGCAAGAGTATTAATCACGCCAGCTAAAAGACCTCCAAAAAACAACAACAGAGTTTCATCAAGCCCCACGTTTAGCTCAAAGCATCGCGAGCATCATCAACATCGGAAGCCAACTGCTCAACTAAAGCCTTAGTGCTGTCAAAACGCTTCTGGCTTCGAAGGAATTTTGTAAAAGTAACTTTTGAAAATTCTCCATACAACTCCAAATTTTCGTCAATCAGATGCACTTCTAACAACAAATCTCCATCATCATAAAAATGTGGTCTTGTTCCAAGTGAAATAGCAGATGGATATTTGAGCCCATTTGCAGTTTCATAAAAACCTGCATAAACACCATCAGCAGGCAGAAGCCTTTCTGATGGGACCTTAATATTTGCAGTTGGAAAACCTAATTCCCTTCCGCGCGAATCTCCTTCAGTTACATAACCTTTAATTTCATAAGGTCGCCCAAGCATGGCATTCGCAGCACTCAAATCACCATTTTTTAGCGCGTCGCGAATAGAGGTGGAAGAGATATGGCTATGTTCTTTCACAGGAATTCCATCAAAACCAAGAAGTTGAAGTGAATGAACCTCGAAATCTTTATTTGTCCCAATTTGCTTCAGTAGTTTGACGTTACCTTCACGATTTTTTCCGAAATGAAAATCTTCACCCACTGCTACAACTTTCGCATTAAGAGTTTCTAGCAAAAAACCTTGAATAAATTCTTCCGCTGACTCTTCAGCTCTCTCAGCATCAAATTCAATTATTTGAACTAGTTCAATTCCCGCCTTCTCCAACTGATCAAGTTTTTGATCAAGATCGGTTAGAAGCAAAGGTGCTGAATCGGGTCGAACCACACTCGCTGGGTGAGGGTCAAAAGTCAACACAACTGAACAAAGATTCTTACTTTCAGACATCTGACACAACTCTGAAATTAACTTGCAATGACCTAGATGCACTCCATCATAAGTGCCTATAGTGACTGCTGATCCAAATCTAGTTATTTCACTCTTCGACCTATTTCGAAAAACTTCCACAAGATGAGACTATCCACCTAACCTTGTTAGCTGACAAGCACAACTGACGGTTTTACTTTTTCGCCATAATTTTCATAAACGGCTATCAATCGCCCTTCTGGGTTTGACACTGCCCAAGGACCATCATGCTCTACACCCAGATGACTTCTATCCAGAATCCTCCCAAAAGAAACTTCTCGTTCAACTTCTTCAGAAACTTCAACCGTTTCAAAATCACGCATAGCTGAAATAGGGTCATGCAAAACAGCCTCTTCGATCGGTTTAGCTTCTGATTCTTTGAAAGAACCAACAGCTGTCCTACGCAAATTACGCAAATGAGCTCCTCCTCCGAGAGAAAAACCTAAGTCGGCTGCTAAAGACCGTACGTATGTCCCAGAAGAACAGTCAACAAGAACTTCATACACTAAAGGGTCATCTGTCGGATTTGCTTCGAATCTCTGCACCGAGACAATTCGCGATGGTCTATCTACTTCGAGACCTTCGCGGGCAATTTCATAAAGGCGTTTTCCCCCCACTTTTACAGCAGAAACCATTGGGGGTGTCTGTTCAATTTCTCCCAAAAACATCTGACTTGCTTTCCTGACCTCTGAAGCTTTTAAGTTGGTCATATCATGAACCGCAAGCACCTCTCCTGAGGAGTCCAATGTTGATGTTTCTTTACCGAAAACTATCTCTCCTATATACGATTTTGGCAATAAAGTGAGAAACCGGAGCAAACGTGTAGCTCTTCCAACTCCTAGAATCAAAACTCCCGTAGCGTCAGGGTCTAAGGTCCCTGAATGACCTATTTTTCTAGTACCAAAAACTTTCCTTGCCTTGGCTACTACATCATGGCTTGTAAAACCTGCTGGCTTATCAACAATCGCTATACCAATAGGCTCTTTAGTTTGTTTTGCCATTAGATGTTTATTCCTGATTCAAGTCGCGTAGCAGATTTTCTATTCTTTCCGCCGACTCAGCGGTATCATCCACAAAGAAAGAAAGCTGAGGAACCCGACGCAATCTAGATTGGTCATTTATAGCTCTCTGTAACCGGTATCTGTGAACCTCCAAACGATTACACAGTTCTTCGTCATTTAGTTCTCCCGTAACAAAGACCTTTGCTTGAGTGAGACTTCTGTCAGTTTGAACTCCTGTAACCGTTACGAAACCTAAACTCTCATCGTCAATGATTTCCAGTTCCTCAGCAAGAATCCGTATTAGCAGTTCATTCAATCGATCGGTTCGGTCATAACCACGCATGCAATCACACTATTAGCCCTCTAACTTAATAACGACCTACATATTTATGTTTCGTGATGACTAGAGTCAAGTAATGAGCTTTATGGATCTTCCGAAAAAATTCGCAACTGAAAATACTTCTTATGGCTGCTGGCTTAAGGTCCCGTCTTCCATAACTGCTGAATTAGCTGCAATCTCTGGATTCGACTACGTATGCGTTGACATGCAACACGGTTTCAGTGACCGAAATGATCTTCTTCCAATGCTTCAAGCAATCCAACCTCATTCCCCGAAAGCCCTTGTCCGAGTTCCTTGTAATGAACCCTCAATAATCGGATGGGTCCTAGATGCAGGTGCAACTGGAGTGATAGTCCCACTCATCAACTCTGCCGAAGAAGCAGAAGCAGCTGTTAGAGCTTGTTTATACCCTCCAAAAGGTAACCGAAGCATGGGTCCCACCCGAGCCTTGCGAGTGTTTGGGGAAAAATATGTTGAAGAAATGGAAAACTCTGTTCAATGTCTACCGATGATTGAAACTTTAGATGCCCTAGAAAATCTAGATTCAATTCTTTCGGTTGAAGGAGTTGACGCAATTTATGTAGGTCCATCTGATCTATCTGTAAACCTTGGTTTACCTAAAGGCAACAACGATGGGAACAAAAAATTTGATGAAGCTTTAGAGAGAATTGTAAGCAGTTGCGAAAAACACGGTGTTGTCCCTGGCATACACGCTAATTCTTCCTTGGCTGATACTAGACAAGAGCAGGGTTTTCGTGTTTTAACTGTGGTTGAAGACGATGGAGCTATGGGTACAGAATTTCAAAGAGTGTTCAGAAAATTTAAATCTTAAGTTTTAACTATCTCTATCTCGTCATAGGTCTCAATCACATCGCCAGCTTTCAGATCTTGGAAATCTGAAAGTCCAATGCCACATTCGAAACCTTCTTGAACTTCTCTGACATCATCTTTAAACCTTCTGAGAGAACTGATCTCACCTTTCCAAATAATCGTTCCTTCTCGAAGAAATCTGACTTTTGAGCCTCTGGTGATTGTTCCATTTGTTGCATAGCATCCTGCTATCTTTCCGATCTTTGGTACTGAGAAGATTTCTCTAACTTCAGCGTCACCTGTAACGACTTCTTCGTATTCCGGTGCCAATAGACCCAACATTGCAGCTTCTATGTCACCTATTAGCTCATAGATGACTTCGTAGCTCCGGATTTCTACCTGTTCCTCTGATGCTAAGTCTCTTGCTTTTCTTTCTGGTCTGACATTAAAACCAATGATTGTTGCATTAGTGGTCGCGGCGAGTTGTATATCGTTCTCACTTATTCTTCCTACTCCTCTGTGTACGAAAGAAAGTTTTACCTCTTCTCTCTCAAGTTTTCTAAGGCTTTCACTCACAGCTTCTAAAGAACCGTGCATATCTGCTTTGACTATGAGATTTAAATTTGCTGCTTCTCCTTTTTGGATCTGTTCAAAAATGTCTTCGAGTCTAGCTCCACCTGAGAGGGCGTGTGCGTCTCTCCCCAGTCCTGTCTGCCTTCGATGGTGGCTTCGTCTTTCTGCAACTCGATTAGCTAGCCTTTCATTAGGTGCAACAATGATCTCATCACCTGCGTCAGCTACTTCGTTTAGACCAAGTAGTTGAACCGGAGTTGAGGGACCAGCTTCTTTAACTTGTTCTCCCATATCATTTATCAAAGCTCTTACACGACCCCATGAAGCGCCTGCGACTACCGGCTCACCTACTTTAAGAGTTCCATTTTGCACTAAAACAGTTGCTACGGGACCTTTCCCAGCATCAAGATTTGACTCTAAAACAACCCCTCTTGCTCTTGCATCAGGTTCAGCTTTAAGGTCTTCAACTTCAGCGACTACAGCTAAGTTTTCGAGCAGTTCTTCTACTCCTAAATTCTCGAGAGCAGAAATTTCGACGGTTACCGTTTCACCTCCCCATGACTCAGGAACCAGATCATTTTCTGCCAATTGACCCATTACTTTTTGAGAATCAGCATTTTCACGATCAATCTTGTTGATGGCCACAACGATCGGGACTTCAGCAGCGCGAGCGTGGTTGATGGCTTCTAAAGTTTGCGGCATTACTCCATCATCAGCAGCTACAACAAGAACAACGAGATCTGTGGATTCAGCTCCACGAGCTCGCATAGTTGTAAAAGCTTCATGTCCAGGAGTGTCGATAAAAGTCAGCGTTTTGCCATCTTTATCAATTTGATAGGCACCTATATGTTGAGTGATCCCTCCTGCTTCACCTTCTGCAACTTTTGCATTTCTGATTTGATCTAAGAGTTTTGTTTTTCCGTGATCGACGTGACCCATTACTGTGATAATCGGTGGTCTTGCAGGTGCATCTTCAGCAATTTCTTCTTCATCAATTTCTAACAACGCTAAAAGCTCAACTTCTTGCTCTTCACCTTCGTCAATCAGTGATACATCTGCTCCAATCTCTGCAGCGAAAAGTTCAATCATGTCATCGCTCAACGTTTGAGTGGCTGTTACCATCTCTCCTTGTTCCATCAAAAATCTAATTACATCTGCAGCTGTCCGATTCAATTTCGGGGCAATTTCCTGCGCTGTACTTTGCCTTTCTATGTGAATCAACCCTTCTGGAACCTCTGCATCTTCTGGTGTTAGTGTGGGAGCGGGAGCGTCCATAGGCTGCAACTCTTCTGTTGTGCGACGTTTGCGGCTCTTCTTCTTCGGTCTGCGTCTAGCTCCCGAACCTGGACCGCGTTTTTGTTCTCCTGGCTTTCCAGTAGATGGAGGAGGTGAACTTCTCGGATCTTCTTGACGCTTTCCTTCGCCGGGTGTGGAGCTCTTGCGCTGCTCGCCTCTTGTAGAAGGTCTTTTCGTGTCAGACATCGGTGGTGGAGTCAAACGCCTCCCAGGTGCAGGACTTGCATCAGATTTAGGTTTTTGTTTTCCTTTTGGAGCACCAGGTGGAGGCGGAATAGGTTTACCTGAAGGTGACTTTGGGGAACCTGGAGGTGGAGGTATTCGTTTTCCTGAAGGAGAAACAGGTCCTTTTTGTATTTTCTGTTTAGTTGCTTTTTTGCCTGCTTCTTTATCGTCAGATTTTTTTGAAGGTTCTGAACTATCTATTTGATCTGATTCTTCTATATCTTTCTCATCAGTTTTAGTCGTCGATGAAGAACCACTTGATGAAACAACACGCTTTGGAGATTTTTCTTTCTTTTGAACCTCGTTTTCTTCTTCCAACTTATCTTTTTTACTAGGAGTCGGCGGATCATCCGGTTTGTCTTTTTTCTTTTCTGTGTCTTTGGTAGAAGATTTTGGGGCTGCTTTTTTGGAGGAAACCGCACCAGCTTTTTTCTTTTTAGGAGCAGGTTTTTGATCTTTGGGTTCGCGTGTTAAACCTCCACTCTCAGCTTTTCGTCGCACACGATCAGCTTGAGCTTCAACCATTCCAGATGAATGACTTTTTACATCAACGCCTAGAGAGCCGCAGAGTTCAATGACCTCTGCGTTGGTCATTCCCAACTGTCGGGCCAACTCATAGACGCGAACGCTTTTAGCCACTAATTAGTCTCCAAATCCTCTTCTTCAGCTTCTTCAGCTGCGGTTTCTTCAGTTTCTTCAGCTGTAGGTTCTTCAGTTTCTACTGCCACTTCTTCAGTGTTTTCCTCTAGAGAACTTTCAGAATCATCAACTTCTTCTGAATCTTCAGCCACTGCTTCTGACCACTCCTCAATTGACATAGCGGCTCCACCATCTGCAGGCTGCCAAACTTGCTCTCCGGTTTCCTCATCAACCACCCATTCACCTTCAGCCCAGTCAACTTGTTCGTAAGCTGCTTCATCTGCAACTTCAGTTTCACTTTTAATATCAACTCTCCAACCAGTCATACGGGCCGCAAGACGAGCGTTCTGACCCTCTTTTCCTATAGCTAAAGAAAGTTGATAATCAGGAACAACTACTGTGGCTGTACCAGATTCTTCGTCAACTACAACTTCTTTGATCTTTGCTGGAGATAGAGCTCTAGTGACAAATTCGCCTGGATCATCAGAAAAAGGAATTATGTCTATCTTTTCGCCTCTTAGCTCATTCACTACCATTCGAACTCTGGCGCCACGTGCACCCACACAAGCACCAACTGGATCGATTGTCGCGTCATTCGAGCTAACAGCAATTTTTGTTCGATGACCCGGCTCTCGCGCACAAGCCTTAATCTCTACTATCCCGTCAGAAATTTCAGGAACTTCCAATTCAAAAAGTCGTTTTATCAAACCGGGATGTGTGCGGCTCACAACAATCTGAGGTCCTTTTGCAGTTTTCCTAACCTCGACGATGTAAGCCTTTAGACGAGAGTTGGGCTCTGGTCTTTCGAATGGAACTTGCTCTGCTTGTGGCAGAAGAGCTTCAACGCGTCCTAAATCTAGAAGCGTGTAGCGTGAATCTGTTTGTTGAATCATTCCAGTGACGATGTCACCTTCCCGTCCCGCATACTCTTCGTACTTTAAATCCCTCTCAACTTCGCGAATTCTCTGTGTCATAACTTGTCGAGTTGTCTGGGCGGCAATTCTCCCGAAATTTTCTGGAGTTACATCAAATTCTTCTCCTTCAGGTTCACCATTCTCATCAAGGTCTTGTGCAAAAACTCTGAATTCCATACTGTCTGGGTCGATTGTGACCCAAGAAAATTCATGAGCTCCCGGCATCCTCTTATATGCGGACTCCAAAGCATCAGCTAACGCTGCAAGCATGTCTTCAACAGTTATTCCTTTATCGGTTGCAACGGCCTGCAAAGCTTCCAGCATTTCGGAATTCATTGATCCACCCTTCCCTCTAAAATTTGTTGATTGTTGCCATAAGACCTATTCGATTTGGGTTCTGGTTGCCAAACAAAAACTGTTCTTGCTTTCTGTATTTCGTCGTAAAGCACTTCCTCAAAAGAACCATCCTCTAGTTCTACGGAAATTCCCGTTTGAGTGATTGAATTCAACACGCCCTCTATACGCCTATCACCTGAAGCCCCAGGAGCTTTCTTGACAGCTATCAGACTTCCAACCGCCTTCTCAAAATGCTGCGGTTTTTTTAACGATCTTTCGAGACCTGGACTTGTAACTTCCAAAGTATAAGAACCTGGTAAAGGCTCAGCTTGATCTAATTGACGTGAGATATCACGAGTGATTTCCGCTAAGACCTCTGTGTTCAATCCTTCTGAATGGTCTATGACGATCTTTAAAATTCCGCCATTTAACTCGACATCAACTAATTCCAAATCTGCACTTGAACACAACGGGGAAACCAAATCGCCTACTTTTTCAGCAACACTCATAGAAACCCCTATCCCTTTATTCAATTCTCTATTCAGTGCACACCCACGCCCAAAAAGAGGCGTGGGCAAAACCCACGCCTCGTCCAAAGGAACGAACGATGCACCTCACTTAAATCATACCTCAGTGATACGGTCCTGCTGCAAGATTTTATTTAAGCCTTCTAAGCTCCTTGGTTCCTTATTTCGCTCAATTTCAATTCTGTTTCATTCACATCTTCACCTTGTTCCGCCAAAAGTTGTTCTCTGTCTATTGATGCTTCGCGCTCCGCAAGTTTGGTATCGATTCTTTTCAGAGCTGTTTCAGCTCCTTCTGTGTGTATAACTTTCGCCCAAGAAACCAAGGCTTCAACCATTTCATCTTCTTTAACAACTTCAACATTCTTACCTTTTACAAACAAATGCCCCCTTCCTCTGCCAGCCGCAATCCCAAGATCCGCATCACGCGCTTCTCCTGGTCCATTTACAACACAGCCCATTACCGCAACCTGTAACGGAATCTCTTCATCAGCGAAAGCTTCCATCGCTGCTTCAGCAACTGACACAACATCAATTTCAGCTCTTCCGCAACTGGGACATGAAATCAGATCTACGTTTTTCCTCTCGCGCAAACCCATCGCTTCTAAGAGTTGCCTGCCAGCTCGAGCTTCAACTACAGGATCAGCTGTGAGTGAGTAACGAATCGTATCTCCTATCCCTTCGGTTAGTAGCGTTGCTATACCCGCTGTTGATTTAATTAACCCAGCGGGCGGAGGTCCAGCTTCAGTTACGCCTAAATGCAAAGGGTGGTCGGTAACTTCAGCTAATTGCCTATATGCCTCAATCATCAAAGGTACGTTCGAGGCTTTTACGGAAATTTTTATCAAATCAAAACCAACTTCTGAAAAATAACCGATTTCTTGCAATGCTGACTCAACCATCGCTTCAGGTGTTACTTTCCCCCCATACTTTGCATAAAGGTCTGGGTGCAAAGAACCACCATTCACCCCAATGCGAATAGGAACATTTCGGTCTCGAGCTTCTGCAGCAACAATTTTTATGTGTTCAGGGTTTTTTATATTCCCAGGATTCAAACGTAAACAATGAACACCCGCTTCTAAAGCGGCTAAAGCCATTTTGTACTGGTTATGCACATCTGCGACAATTGGGACCGGAGATCTTGGGATTATTTCAGCCAGTCCTTCAGCTGCTGCGATGTCATTACAAGTGCAACGCACGATGTCAGCTCCTGCCATAGCAAGTTCGTAAATCTGCTGGAGTGTCGGTTCTACGTCAGATGTTCTGGTAACAGTCATGGATTGAACGCTTATAGGTGCAAAATCACCAACTGGCACGTCTCCAACCTGTATCTGACGGGTTGGGCGTCTAGAAAATGAGGACTGTGTTTCCACTAATAAATGAGGCTATCGGAACTTTTCTAACCTTTTAAGTCGGCAAGCGTTATCATCCAAAATTTGGCAAATCGATGATGTCTCTGTAAAGAGCAATAATAGCGATCCCTATCAGAACCGTAATCACCACCCAAGTAACAGGAATCAATTTACTCACATCTGCCACATACCTCTTTCCTTTTCGTGACCTCAATCTCTCATAAGTCGCTATAGCTGCATGACCACCATCAAGTGGCAATAACGGAACTAAATTGAAGATCCCTACAAATACGTTTATCAAGACTAAAAACCATAGATAGTTGTGTGTCCCTTCGTCTAGCATCGCATTACCTAGACGCGCTGCCCCATAAATAGAAAGCAAACGATCATCTTCCTCTGTGCTTTGTATTTGAGTTTGCTGATCTGAAAACTTCTCTTCGGTTGTAAAAGTCTCTTTTACAAAGCCTGTCAAACCATCTGGTGAAAAGAAATCGGCAAGTCCTTCAACAGAAGCAACAGATATCTCAGTGAACCTATCAAAAGTCGCAGGCACCGAATCCACCAAATTGAGGGGTTCGAAACTTCGTTGCGGACCTACTCCAAAAAACCCCCTTACTGCTTTTTCTGAATCAGGTAGTTCAATTGCCTTGATTTCAAAAATCCCTAACCCCATTCCTGGTCGGTTCACTTCGACCCTATGGAAACTCCCATCAGTAAGAATGGAAGAAAAATTTTTCCAATTTGAGTAAGGGTTTCCGTCTACTGAAATGACCTGATCTCCTGCTTCTATGCCTTCAAGAAAAGAAGCCCCTTCAAGTGTTAATCGTTCCCCAATTGTGGCGAATCTGTTGAATTGTTTTCCATTTCGCTCAAATTCTATTTCTAAAAATTTTCCTGGGTTTTCGCTAACTGCCATTCCAAATGATTCGAAACTTTCTGTCTCCTGACCTCCCACTGAAAGTATCCTGTCGCCCTTCACAACCCCGACATTTGAGGCAGTCGAATCTGGCACGACTTGTCCAACATCCCACTTCGTGGGGTGAGGTTCTCCAATTGTCATAAAAATAACTATTAGTAAAATCAGTGCTAAAAGAAAATGGGTTGCAGAACCTGCAAGTGTGAGTGCCAATCTTTTGGGATACGACTGGGCTCTATAGGTGCGGTTTTCTATCGATGGATCTACATCCTCTAAGTTGTTCATACCAGTTACACGAACGTAAGCACCTGCCGGAATTGCTTTTAGTCCATACTCGGTTTCACCTTTATGAAAAGAAAAAATTCTTGGCCCAAAACCTATGAAAAATTCTGTCACTTGCATACCGCTCATTCGTGCTACTACATAGTGACCAAGTTCATGGAAAAAGAAAATGAGCACAATAGAAAGGACCACAACAACAGCTGAAAATCCACCAAGAAAAGCTAAAGATAAAAAGGCGCCAATAAGTAGAAGCAGTTTGAAATTTTGATCTCTGTCCATAATTCTATTTCCGAGATTTTATGAATTTCGATGCCACCGATCTAGCATCACTGTCAGCTTTTAGAACTGTTTCAATACTGTCAGCTTCTTCACCTGACCAACTTTGAAGAGTTGCTGAGATCGTCTCTGAAATTCCAACCCATGAAAGCTGCCCTGCAAGAAACGCTGCCACTGCTTCTTCATTCGCAGCGTTTAACCAAGCAGGTGCTGTTCCTCTCTGCTTTCCCGCCTCATAAGCAATATTTAAACAAGGAAAAGCTTCGTGATCCGGAGGTTCAAAATCAAGATTCATTTCCCGTGACCAATCAATTACTCCAAAAGGATCATTAATTCTTTCAGGGTAGGTAAGTGCGTAAGCTATGCACAGTCTCATATCTGGATTTGACATCTGAGCCAAAGTTGCACCATCAGAAAACGTAACCATCGAATGGACGATTGACTGTGGGTGAATGACAACATCTATATCTTCATATGGGATGCCAAATAATTCGTGCGCTTCGATGACTTCAAGACCTTTGTTCATGAGAGTTGAAGAATCAACAGTAATTTTGGGACCCATATCCCAGGTTGGGTGAGAAAGCGCATCTTCGATCGAAACGTTCAATAGTTCTCGAGCTGACATTCCTCGAAACGGTCCACCTGAAGCAGTCAACACAATTCGACTAGTACTTTCTGGATTCGGATTCACGCCAAGGCACTGATGTATGGCGCAATGTTCGCTATCAACAGGAATCAGTTCAGCTCCTTGAATTGAGCGAAAGTTTTGGATTAGAGGACCGGCCGCTATCAATGACTCTTTGTTAGCCAATCCGAGTCTCTTTCCTGCTTCTAATGCAGCCAAAGTTATAGGTAGTCCGGCAAATCCAACAACACCATTTATCACTACATCACTAATAGACGAAGCTTCCACCAGAGATTCAGGACCAGCTATTACCTCAGTGTGTGAGGGTAACTTATGTCGAATTTCTTTCTCCAAAGAAGCATCTGCAATAGCAACAACTTTAGGTTCATGTTTTATTGCCTGTTCTACCAGAAGTTCAACAGATTTAGCGGCTCCTAAAGCTACCACTTCAAATTCATCCCTATGCTCTTGGATGATCTCGAGTGTTTGTTTTCCGATCGATCCTGTCGATCCCATTATGGCGACAGTTGTCGCAGACATCTAATGATTTTACCTATTAAATTAATTATCGCTATGCGCCATCAAGCAGTAAATAAATTCAACAGACGCGCTGTGAAGTAAGTTGCCGGAAGGACAAAGAGTAAAGCATCAAAACGGTCAAGAAATCCACCATGACCTGGCAAAACTGAACCCATGTCTTTGATTCCCAAATCCCGTTTGAGCATGGATTCGCTCAGATCTCCTAGTGGTGCCGCTAATGCACCCACCAAACCAAGTACAAATGCAGTACCAAGATCACCTGGATCTTGTCCAAATGGTGTTATTTGTCCCACAACAATTACACCCGTGAGAAATGAAATAGCCATGCCACCTAATAGACCTTCCATAGTCTTATTAGGACTTACGGACGACAGAGGAGTTCTTCCTATTAAGCGTCCGACTACTAGTCCACCTGTGTCATATCCGACAGTTATTAGGACAGCTGCGAGAAGCATACCTATACCGTTTTTGTCATTGAGCATCAAACCGATGAAACAACCCAGTAAACCTATGTAAGCAACGCCGAATAAAGTAATCGATGTGTTCGCTATAGGCATGTTTCGATCTACGCCTGTCAAGTACCAAAGAAGGGTGAAAGTTATCGTCAATGCCAATATTAGAGGGACAGCGGATTCAAATCGCCAGTATGCCCCTATGTTCAGGGCTGCTATTGCCGTCATTCCTAGCAAGGTCGCAGGCTGGTATCCGGCGCGTCTTGCTGCTAGAAAAAATTCCGAACCTGCAAAAACTAGAAGAACGGAACTGAATATGAGAGTTGCAGTAGCTCCTGCCGCACAGACTCCTAAAAAAATTGCCCCGAGTGTCACTCCTGTCGCAATCGCTTTGGACATATTTCTGCTTTGTATGTTTTGATTGGGAACGTTTGACTGACCTGTTGATTGAAAAACTGGAGGCTGGTCTTCGGTCTTTACTTCTACCGGGTCTTCAGGAGGAAATACAGGAGGATTGAAATCTCCACTGAATGGGTCACTTTCTGGAAGATCCTCATCAAAAAAGATCGCTGCTGTGGCGTCATCTAAATCTCCCACTGGCTGTTGTGATTCGTGATCAATTATCGCTTCGTCAGACCACTTGGGAGTTTGTGCGATTTCAGACCAAGGGTCATCTTCCTGCACAACATCAACAGGTTCTTCAGTCCAATGAGGTAATTCTTCTGAAGATTCAGTTCCTTCGTCAAATACAGAACGCCCGGGTTCTAC
>PBLL01000012.1 GCA_002721755.1 Actinomycetota bacterium | reverse complement strand
ACCGGCGAGGCTTAAAAACGACCAGTAATAAATTGAGCGTGAGGGTCTTTCATTGAAAAAACGGGTCGCTATGAATAAGAATATGAGAGGTTGAAGCGAGCCAATGACTATTGCATTTAAAACACTAGTTTCGCGTATCGAGGAGAAAAATAGGATTAATTGAAATCCGAAAACTAGACCTCCTAAGAGTGAGAACCGTACTTCTTTTAAAGAGAATTTTCGTCTAGCGGAAATATAGAGAGTTAAATAAAAACAGCTTGCTATCAACAGCCTCCAAAAAATAAGTCTGAAAATTTCCATTTCCGAAAGTTTTATTACACTCGGCGCAAGAGCCATCAAACAAATAGCAGTGACTGAACTCACGCGTCCAAGAAAAACTTTGTTTTTTTTCAAATCATTCTGCATGCAAGTTGACTTTTCTCTCGATGAAACCCGTCAGGCTTTCAAGTGACGAGGCAGGCATTGTCCTGCGTCGCTTGAAGTTCCGTAGAAAAATGTTTCGTCCATTCACTTAATGAACTACGTTTAGAGTTTGGCTCAGGAGGTGGAATGGGTGAACCAACTGAGATCCTAACCTTGTAAGGCTTTGGGATCCGACTTCCTGTACCCATAGCTTTTTCACTTCCTGAAATCCCTATAGGAACAACCGGAACCCCGCTTTTTGACGCTAAATATGCAGTTCCGTCAAAAAGTTCACCAATTTTGTTTCCTTCTTGTCTCGTACCTTCAGGAAAAACAAGCATCGTCGCACCTTTTTCTAAAAGTGACCTAGCTATTTTGACAGATTCACGGTCTGCACTCCCTCTCCTTATAGGGAAAGCACCTAATGCAGAAATGTACCAAGCGAATGGGCGAATTTTAAACAGACTCTCTTTCGCCAAGGCTCTCATTCTTCTTTTAGAAAGTGGAGCCAAGAGAATCGAATCCAAATTTGAACGATGGACAGGAGCCATGATAAGTGCATCTTTTCCAGCAAGATTTTCTCTACCAGTTACTTCGACACGTAGATATGACCAGAGGAAAAGTCGTAAAAAAAATCTTGTAACTGCATACACCATAGAAGCTGCTTTACTCTCCGCAATTTTCTGAGAGCGAATCTGCAGTTCATCATTCACAACTTTTACTCCGTTCTGATTTCAAACACTTGTATGATCGTCGTCTCGAATCTCTTAAGATGTAATCAGCAACAAATCTAATTAAAACATGAAACGAAAATTAATTCTAGCAATCCTCTCTTTAACGGCTGGTGCCATTCTGGTCATTTGGTGGTTTTTTATTCGCGATGACTCCCCTCCACCTCCAGATATCCAATCAGCAGTACAAATAGCGGCTGCTGCACAAAATACTTCTACGACTACAAAGGTTATTCCCACTTCGACTGTGGCTACGACCATTCCTGCTCCAGCTGTTACTACGACCATCCTCGCTCAAACAACATCAACTCTGTCGGAACAAAAAGTCTTGGAGGAATCTAAGGAAGCTACTGATGAATTGGAGTTAGATGAAATAGATGCAATTACCGGAACATGGGTGATCGATACAACAATCGGATCCTTTGGCATCGATGAATCAACAAGTTCTTTTGTTGGTTTCAGAATCAAAGAGGTACTCGCTAGGGGTATAGGGGAAGTTACAGCAGTAGGTAGAACTCCTGAACTTGACGGGAGCATCGAATTTGAAAAAGGCTTTCTTTCAAAAACTGAAATAGTCGCCGACTTAACAAAGCTGCGAACTGATAGATCTATGAGAGATTCTAAGGTTCAGAGTGCCCTAAATACCAGCACCCATCCCCAAGCAGTGTTTGTGCTTGAAGAATCAATCCCAATAACCGGTAACGGATCTATCGAGTCAACAGCTTCTGGTTTTCTAACTGTTAACGGCTTAACCAATCCTGTTAAAGCTGACTTCCAAGCTCAACTAGTCGGGTCGATAATGACTGTAGTTGGAACATTCGAAGTCAATTTAAGCGATTATGAAGTGGAAGCGCCTTCAGCTCCTGTAGTGGTTTCAGTGGAGGACACAGCAATAGTCGAATTCCAGCTTTTCTTTGTTGAAATGACTTCCAAAGATTCAACCTCAGAAGCTTCAGTGCCTACTACGACACTTGATCCTCTGGCAATTCAAAATGTAGAACAATTAAATGAATACATCGCTGAAGCCGCTAGTTTCAATCAAGCCGACAGTGACTGGCTATTGCCTGAAAATCTTGACCCTTCCGCGGGAGGTGCGCCCGGTTTTACAAGATACGTTTTCCGTCAAACTTCCGCCGGCGTGGTACCAACTCTGGTTGAAGGTCCGCTAGGTCCTCAATTTAGATGCCAGAAAGAACATCTTCCCTGCTCATATTTAGAGTTAAAAGAACTCTCAGAATCAAACTCTCCTATACCAGAAGAAATGGGTCTAACTCCTGAAGAACTGGCATCTCTGGTGACAGAACTTGATTCTCTTCGAGAGTTCTTAGACGAACATACAGATGTCAATAAAGCTTGTGAAAATGGTTACCTGTCTGATCGAATCCAAACGCCGAACATGGGTTCCCACTTTATTAAAGCCGATATCTTTGGCAATGGATTCGATCCAAGTGAACCCGAAATAATTCTTTATGCACTGGCTGATGGAACACTTCCAAATGGAGCTATCGGACAATGCCGTGACGGTGTCTGGGATGGAGAACCAATGGTACTGGTTGGTAGTGCTTTTATTCTGCCTCCATTACAAGGAGACACCAGTCACCCAAAAGGTTTCACCGGTGATCTTGACAACTGGCACGTACACCTGAATCTCTGCAGAGGGAGATCTAATGGTACCGACACTTTCGTTCCAAAAGAAGAATGTGAAAATTCAGGTGGTAATTTCCACGAAACAATAGGTTGGATGATGCACGCCTGGGCATACCCAGAACACGACAATGAATTAGGTGTCTTCTCTATGTGGAATCCAACTATTGCTCCTTTCGGAGATTCAGACACTGTGGAGGAACGCTTTTTAGTGCAAGGTGAAAATTTTCCTGAAGGTGCTAAACAGTCTCTGGTCTCAAACTTTGCCTTTGAGGAAACGATCGAAGTTGAAGCAGGACAAAGTGTCTATTTCAATAACAGTGACTCGGTCCCACACACAATCAGTGCCGGAACTCCAGACGAACCAGAATTAGAAGAATTTGACTCTGGTATTCTCAACCCCGGTGATAATTTTCAAATTGACACGTCCAAACCTGGAAGTTATCCGCTTTTCTGTATCCTTCATCCTGATATGACTGGTCTTTTAATTGTCAACTGATTATTCAACAACAAAAAGGTTTAACCGAGTTTTCCAACCTTAATTTCATTAATTGCCTCAGGATCACCAGTTAATTTGACTTCACTGTGTTCGCGCCGACCAAAAAGAAACAATCCAATCTCACTGGGTGTGCCTTCCAATACAACTGGTTTACCGCCGCCACCTAGGTGTATTTTCTCTCCTGAAAGGCGCAGGAGTGTTATATCGACATCTTTCAATCTTCTGACCATAAGTTTGGAAAATCTTTCCTGTCTTTCCCATAAAGCATCATCTAGGTCATCAATATCACTTCGCGGCGCGAAGTCTTCTCCTCCTCTTCTAACATCTTCGTGATGAACAAAAAATTCAAAAAGGTTCATGGTCTCATCCACTCGTTTTAGATAAAACGGAGGTCCTGAACGTATTTTGTCGACTAATTTTTCAAATGGTTGATTTTGGGCAAGTTTTTGAGTCGCTTTCGTAAGTTTTCTAGCTAAATACCCAGGAATTACCAGACCAAACGCTTTTAAAGAAGTTTCACGAAGTATCAAATGAGCGGCTAGATGAGCCGTAGTCCAACCTTCACACAAAGTTGGGTGATCAGGACCAACTGAATCAAATAAATCACAAAGTTCTTGCCGTTCAAACTGAGCGTGATTTTTATTCATTTGGCGGGACCACACTGTCTGCAACCCACGCTCCATGAAAACCATCCGGAACTCTTTGAGGGAGATGGATTCGAGCTACAGGCTCTTCTTCAATGTCGTTCGCGTTCAGTATCACCAATTCTGCTGGTGAACCTACGCGATCATTCACACAGACCAACACCCATCCGTCTTCTTCACTTGTAGATCCNTCACGTGGCACNAATACTGGTTCCCCTCCAAAACGACCTTCACCNTGATCNTGGAAAACCACTTCNCCGGTTTCCATNTCAGTTCGATANGTGGGTCCTAGATCAAAACCAACTGCNGTGTANGCGTACCGATGTTTACGTCCCACAGTTCTAGGGTCNTGAGCTGGAAACTCATGTGCTAAGTCACTAACAATCTCCTCACTCACAGTGCCGTTTTCTGTATTAACTGTCCAACGGGCAAGTTGAGAAGGNCTATCCCCCGCGGGACCTTTAAGNTCTTTTTGAAAGACTCTTTCATATCTACACAAGTCAATAATTATCTTCTTGTCGTCCTGACCGCCATTGACTTCAAAAGCATTAACAGGATGAAAAACATAGCATCTGGGTGCTTCACACCAAATGATGTCTGAAGCTTCACCGTCACGAGGCAAAAGTCCAATCCTTGATTGACGTTCGTTTTGCCAAGCGATTGGAAATGGATCTCCCTTCATGGCTAGGTCCAGATCAACACAAACAGGTAAATCGTAAATGATTGCGTACTGTTCAGTTATTGACATGTCATGAACCATTGGCATGCCTTCAATAGGTATATCAGTGACCTTTTTTACTCGATTGTCCGGACCTAACACTACATGCTGTAAGCGGTCGAGAATATTTGGGTATGCATAACAAACTGCATGTAGTTCTTTCTTAACTGGGTCGTATTTTGTATGAGCGCTGAATGCTCCTGGCAAAGTTCCACCAAAATTGTCATATCCGATAGTTTCGAGATCATATGTGAGCGCTACAGGTGAAGTTCCTGCTTCAACCAATGCAAATGTCATCCCGCTGTGTCCTATTACCGAAGTATTAGGGGAAAACCCAGAATCCCCGAAACTGTCACCTTGAGGTGGTTCTTCTTGAAGCTTTTCAGCCAAATCTCTGCCTCTTACCCAACGATTCCTATACCATTCAGCCTTCCCGTCACGTATGCGTACGCCGTGAATCATGCCATCGCCTAAAAACCAGTGGTAAGAATCCGACTCCACAGGTCCGAAGGGATTCGGTCCGTTTCGTAGCCATCTTCCTTCAAGTTCTTGCGGTATCTCACCTGTAACATCTAGGTCAAATGCTGTGAGCTCACTATCAACCGGAGCCTTTGCACCCTCCAAATAAATACTCATCCGATTCTCCTCTTTTTGTCATTTGCTTTTCTATTTAATGACAAGTTTCTCTTTCAGTTCTCGTTTAAGAAACTTTCCATTTGCATTTCTGGGTAACGCTTCATCCACAAACCAAATATGTTCCGGAACTTTAAACGAAGCTATCAGAGAACTGAGGTGTTCTTTCAGCTCTTGAGCTGAACACGTTGTGTTCGGAAGCAGATAAATGGCAACTCCAACAGTTTCTCCTAAACGTTCATCTGGAACAGCAAAAACCGCTGCTTCAGCTATAGATGGGTGCTTATATATTGCTGCTTCAACTTCAGCGGAATAGATATTCTCTCCACCTCTAAGAACCATATCTTTAGCTCGATCAACGAGAAATAGAAAACCGTCATCGTCGAAATAGCCAATATCTCCGGTGTGGAACCAACCGTCGGTGAGCACTTCCTTATTTGCCTCTGGTCTGTTCAAATAACCACGAAAAACGTTTCCACCTTTTACCCACAACTCACCTTTTTCGCCTGTCGGCAAATCCTCTCCATTCTCATCAACTATTCGGGATTCCATTACCGGACAAGGTGAACCCGCCGATTCAGGCTTAGCGAGAAAAAAATGTGCAGCGTTTACAGTGATGACTCCATTTACCTCTGTTAGTCCGTAGCCTGTGCTTGGTCGCCCTTCGAGTCTCTCCTCGATTTTATGAACTAGATCAGGCTGAACGGCAGCTCCCCCGCCACCGAGACTATCGAGGCTACTGGTATCTCTTTTATCGAAATCTGGGCTGTTCACAAGTTCTCGTGCCATTGTTGGCACTCCTGTAAATGTTGTAGGTCTTTCTTTTTCAATCATCTCTAGGGCTTCTTCCGGATTCCATTTATGCATAAGAATAAGTTTTCCGCCGACTGCTGTAATCGGATGCATGCAACAATTGCATCCGGTTACGTGAAACAAAGGGA
Organism: Actinomycetota bacterium; assembly: GCA_002721755.1. Lineage (GTDB taxonomy): Bacteria > Actinomycetota > Acidimicrobiia > Acidimicrobiales > MedAcidi-G1 > MedAcidi-G1. The sequence goes on along the minus strand of PBLL01000012.1, from coordinate 9,184 downwards.
CCGCTAATACAGAGCCCGGATTGCTCTCACCTTGTTCTTTCTCAGAACCAGGTGGAGGTTCACCAGCTTCTACGGCTTTTCGTTCAGCCAGTTTCGACATGGATGACCAGAATGCAAGATTGAATATATTTGATACAGCTCCTCTATGAGTTAGAACTGCTCCCTTTGGATGCCCAGTTGTCCCTGATGTATAGAAAACACATACATCATCATCAGGTTTTATTGAAACTTCAGGGGCATTTGAAAGTTTCTCACCAATAGAAATAGCATCACTCCAGTGGACAGCATCTTCCGGCAAATCAATCTTCGTTCTAACCACCACAACGTTAATACTGCCCTCAGCACGAAGAGTCGTTAAATGAGGGGTTAGCCTTTCTAACCTTTCCTCGTCACAGACAATGACCTTTGGGTCACAGTCATCTGTAGCAAATTCAATTTCGTGACCTGTCCACCACGCATTCATGCCTACTACCACCGCTCCGAGTGAAGCAACCGCCCAATAGGTCAAAACCCATTCTGGGTAATTTCGCATCAAAATTGCGACTCTGTCTCCATGTCTGACACCTAGATCCTGAAGATACGAAGCAAAGCAATGAACTTTCAAATGAGCATCTGCATATGTAACCCTCTCAGTCCCATAAATCAAGTAATCCTTTTCTCCGTATGCAGCCGACATTTTCCAAATTTCGATAAGACTCTCAGGAGCAGAATCGTAAACTCTGGCAAAGTGATTTCTTATTTGAATCTCAGACCAAGCAAATGGAGCATCTTTTGCTGTTAGCTCTTCCCATGCATCTTTATAGTGCCTGTCCACATTTCCTCCAATAGGATGCCTAAAGTGTCCTTACACCACAGTGGAATATAATAGAAGCCACTCTGACTGAAACATAAACCAAAAGGAAATTAAAATGGAAGAAATTGCTTTTGACGACATAGAAGCTCTTAACGCTGCCATAAGCGAAGAATGGAGTGACTGGGGTCCAGAATTCGAATTAAGTCAGGAGAAAATAAACTCTTTTGCTGACCTGACTGGCGATCACCAATGGATTCACATCGATGAAGAAAAAGCCAAAAATGGTCCTTTCGGGACAACAATTGCTCACGGTTTTTTCACACTTAGTCTGGTCCCGGTTCTAAGTTTGATGCTTGAAGGTTCTTCGGGTGCACGTTTAAAAGGTTTCCAAAATGTAATCAACTATGGAGGCGATCGGCTTCGTTTCCTTGCACCCGTTCCTGCAGGTTCAACTGTTCACGCAAGAACTCGAATGAAAGAAGCTAAAGAACATAAAGCTGGAACTCTAATCTCAACTGAAATAGCAATTCACGTAAAAGGAAGTGAAACCCCTTCAGTCCTCTATGACAGTTTGAGCCTATTCCAAGGCTAAAAGCATCGCCTCAGTTATTTTTAATTGTCATACCGCCATCAACCATAAGCAGATGCCCTGTTATATAACTTGATCCGGGTAAAGCAAGACTCAGAATTGCATGAGCCACCTCTTCAGGTTCTGCGTATCTCCGAACTGGAACTCGTCGGCGCGCAAATTTTTGTTTGGCTTCTTCAGGTATGGCTTCTGTCATCCCGGTTCTTATAGGACCCGGCCCAACAGCGTTAACTGTTATACCACTCTCTCCTAGTTCCACTGCCAAAGCTCGAGTAAGTCCTACAACTCCATGTTTTGCAGCGGTATAGATTGAAGCGGCTGACGAACCACCGACACCTTCAGTTGATGAAACATTAATGATTCTGGGAGCTGAAGAATTGTATAAATATGGCAAAGATTCCCTTATAAGACGCATATGTGAACTGAGAAGAATGTCAATTCCTCTTTCCCACTGTTCTTCGATCAATGGATCATCAATAGCTACGGGTAAAGAAACACCCGCATTGTTAACCAGAATGTCAATAACCTGATTGGTTTCAGACATCCAGACTGAGACTTCTTCAACAACATTTCTGACGGTTTCAGTATCAGTAACATCAAGTTCCCAACCTTTAGATTTGCCTCCACTCTGATTGATTTCTTCCACAACACCCGCAACACGTTGTGGGTCAATGTCAGTTACAGCCACATACGCACCATAATCGGCAAATAAATGTGCAGTAGCACGACCTATTCCTGAACCCGCTCCTGTGATTAACACAATATGACCCTCAACGGATCTACTAAGGGAGCTAAGCACCATCACTCACTTGAATCATTTTTCTCTTGAGCGCCAATTGCTCCTTTTATTCTAAGTTCGTCAATGTTCTTTTGATCAAATCCAAGTTCAGCCATTATTTGATCTGTATGTTCGCCAATTCCGGGGGCTTTTGTTGGATTCGTGGGCAGTTCACCATCAACGAAAACAGGTAGAGGCAGTTGATCTGCCCCAAGTTCATCTTGTGAAATAAAAGGCATCCTGTGTGAGAACTGCGGATCTTCAGTTACTGTCTCATGGTTGTTAACCGGTGCGATTGGAACATTTTTTTCCTGCCCAAAATCCAACCATTCAACGCTGGTTCGTGTTTTAAAGATTTCTCTCAGGCTTTCTTGCAATTCAGTGTTATTTCGAGCATGGTCGGCGTATTGCGAACCTGGCCAACGTTCAAACAAATCGATTCTGTCGATGCCTTCACAAAAATTTTGCCAGAATGCTCTTTCTGAAGCCATAAACAAAACATGTCCATCTACGGTTTCGTAGATTTGATATCTCACGCCTTCCCACATGCCAGCCAAACCAGGGGCTCTTCTTTCATAATCATCAGCAGGATTTCCCGTCACTTCATCTTCCGGACGTAGATAAGCCCGATATGTCTCAATCCTGTACCAATCTGCATAGGCTGCTGCATCTGACTGAGCGACTTCTATTTGCCTGCCTTGACCAGTTTCTCTGGCATTAATAACAGCGGCAAGTATCCCTAGTGCTGCAAGCATTGGTCCTACGTTTATTCCAATATTTGGCATTGACGGGATTCGCTTAAACCCTTCATCATCGACTACTGGCTCTATTAGACCTGCCCATGTGTCATATGCAATTCCGTGACTGGGTAGATCTCTGTATGGACCTGTCGCTCCGTATCCTGAGATAGTACAAAAAACAATTTTCGGATTTATCTCGAGCAATTCGTCGAAACCAAATCCAAGCCGTTCCAGAGTTCCAGGACGCATCGCTTCAACTACTACGTCTGCCTCTTTTAACAACTTTCTGTATATTTCAGCACCATCTTCATCTTTAAGATTTATGGCAATGCTTTTTTTACCTCTGTGTGTGTGTAGATGAAGAAGTGAATTCCCTTCAATGATCGGCCATGTCATTTGTCGTATATAGTCGCCTGAAGGTGACTCGACCTTTATCACCTCAGCCCCAAGGTCTGATAGAAATGTTCCCACTAAACCAGGTCCGAGAAGTGAGTTTTCCACAACTCTTAGACCTTTTAATAAATCATCGCCGCCCATAAGTAAAGTCTCTCTGATGTTTTTGTAATCGACAAGCTAAAAACATCTAATTTCGTAAATATAAAAAACAAACCCCTTTGGAGATGCGGATTTAATTGTTTCCGGTTACGGTGCGATATTAGATTTGACTTGGAGGTGTAAATGTCCCGCATCGTTATTCTCGCCGGTGTGCGAACCCCTATCGGGCGTCTACAAGGAGGACTTAAATCAGTTTCGGCCACAGACCTTGGTGCTATAGCAATAAAAGAGTCTTGCCAAAAAGCTAGAATTGAGCCCTCTCAAATTGACTTTTCTTACTTAGGAAATGTCATTTCAGCTGGAATTGGGCAGGTGCCTGCTCGTCGTGCGGCTGTAGATGCTGGTATTCCAATGACTTCACCTTCTACTTTGCTTAACAGAGCCTGTCTTTCTGGCATGCACTCCATACATTTGGCAGGTCAAATGCTCCGTCTTAAAGAAGCAGAAATAATTATCGCTGGTGGAATGGAATCAATGACCAACTCCCCGTACATGCTTCCTGGAGCAAGATCTGGTTTGAGATTTGGTGACGGAAAACTCATAGACTCAATGCTTTTTGATGGTCTTACCTGCACTATAGAGAATTGTTCAATGGGTGAAGCAACAGACCGTTTCGCTCAAGAACTTGGAATTTCTCGCGAAGATCAGGACATTTTTGCTGCTCAATCTCATCAACGAGCTGCGAAAGCACAAAAAGACGGTCTTTTTGATGAAGAAATATGTTCTGTGGACATTCCTCAAAGAAATGGGGACACTCTGACAGTCAAAGACGATGAAGGAATACGTCAAGATGCCGACCTTGATTCAATGTCACGTCTTTCGCCCGCTTTCACAAAAGACGGCACGATTACTGCCGGTAACGCCTCGCAGATTTCTGATGGAGGTGCTGCAATGGTGGTCACAACACTTGAAAAGGCAGAACAGCTAGGCGTCGAACCTGTTGCTGAAATAATTGCCCATGGACAAGTAGCCGGACCTGATACCAGCCTCTTGCATCAACCCAGCAACGCAATAAATGCTGCTTTAGATTCAGTGGAGATGAAAGTAAACGATCTGGACCTTTTCGAAATAAATGAGGCATTTGCTGCGGTTGCTCTAGCTTCCATGAAAGACCTCGGTGTCAGTGACGAAATTGTGAACGTAAACGGTGGCGCCATAGCCCTTGGACATCCGATAGGCATGTCCGGTACTCGGGTCGTTCTCACACTTGTCCATGAACTGCGACGCCAAGGAGGAGGCATGGGTGCCGCTAGTCTTTGTGGTGGTGGTGGTCAAGGCGAAGCTTTAATTCTGAAAGTTTAACAATGAACGAAAACATCACATTTGATTATCCAGTCGCAAGCACAAAATATGGTGACGTAGAAGGACGTTTTAGAAACGGAGTCGAACTGTTCGCTGGAATTCCATATGCATCCCCTCCCACTGGAGAGTTGAGGTTCGCAGCTCCAGTACCACCTGAAAACTGGGAAGGAGTTCGGGAAACGAAACGTTTCAGCCCTGCTTCACCCCAACTTCCAGGTGAAGGTTTGACTGACCGCTTCCCTGTCCGTTGGGATGAGGACTGCCTATACCTAAATGTTGTAACCCCAGCGTCTGATGACAAAAAAAGACCTGTATACGTTTGGATTCATGGCGGTGCTTACAGAAGAGGTCAAGGAGGAGTTGCATGGTACGACGGTACCTCTTTCGCTTCACGTGGTGATGTGGTAGTTGTAACAATCAACTACCGTTTAGGAGCTTTTGGTTTTACAGAACTGGGTAAACACTTTGGGGAAAAATTTGCTTCCTCCGGATTAAACGGTTTACTCGATCAGATTGCTGCACTTGAATGGGTTCAGGAGAATATTGCATCTTTTGGCGGTGATCCCAATGCAGTAACAGTTGGAGGAGAATCAGCTGGAGCTTTTAGTGTTGCCAACCTTCTTGCTTCTCCATTGGCGAAAGGCTTATTTCACCGTGCTATAGCTCAAAGTGGAGCTGCTTTTCACATACATGAACCTGAAGCTGGAGCCGAAATAGCCTCAGAACTGTTAGAGGCATTGGGGAATCCCACTTCGGAAGAAATCTTAGATATGCCTGCAATTGAGATTCTTGAGGCTCAAGAAGCCCTGATTGAAAAATGGGGATTTGCAGCTAGGGGTGTTCAACCCTTTTATCCGGTGTGGGGTCATAAGGCTCTACCTGAAGCTCCGATCGACCTGATCAATAATGGATCTTCAAGTGATATACCGCTCCTCATAGGTACCAATGAGGACGAAATGTCTCTGTATGGTTTCACTGACCTTGACGAAGGGACTCTGTTCCGTTACGTAGAAAGAATTGTCGATAACCCTAAAGAGATAATTGACGCTTACCGTGTGAGAGTTGGTGACGATTCCGGTTGGCTTGCTTGCGCGATCGGTAGCGATTGGGTTTTCAGAATTCCCGCAATTCGTCTAGCCGAAACACGAGAAGAGCAAGATGGAAATACTTGGATGTATCTCTTCTCATGGGATTCAAGAGCTTTCAACGGCAGGTTTGGTTCAGCCCATTCACTCGAATTGCCTTTTACCTTCAACACGCTAGATCGTGCAGGTGTCGATGTTTTTATCGGAGAAGGAGCGCTCCCAACACCGGTAGCCGAAGCCATGCATGATGCTTGGATTTCATTCATTAGAAATGGAAACCCTTCAACTTCGTTTCTGGGTGAATGGCCTACATATACGAAAGAAAACCGGGCTGTTATGGAAATCAACGACGAATGTGAACTTTTAATCGACCCTCAGAAAGAAGAACGTTCCCTGTGGGATGGTGTTAGATGAGCGGTTCTAGAAGTGTTCTGGTTATGGGGGGAACACAGTTCAACGGACTAGCGCTTGTAAATGAACTGGTTAAATGTGGTCATGAGGTAACAATTCTTAACCGTGGACAAACTGAAGCTCCACTGCCGGATGGTGTCACCAGACTAAAAGCTGACCGCAGCGACCCTGATCAGGTAAGAGACGTTCTCAACGGACTCAAGTTTGACGTAGTCCAAGATATGACTGCTTACCACCCTGAAGATGTTGCTCTAATGGTTGAGATTTTCTCGGGAAAAGTTGAACACTACATTTTTGCTAGCTCGACAGTTATTTACCAGGCGACAGATACTTTGCCAATCACTGAAGACCACCCAAAAGAACGGGGTGATCCGCAAATCGAATATGGGCTTCATAAATTGTTATGTCAAGACATTCTTGACGAAGCTCACGCAAATGGTTTTCCGGCTACGACTGTTGCTTTTGCAATGGTCTATGGGCCAAGAAACATTATTCCTGATCGTGAACAACGGATGTTCGCTCGAATGGAACTAGGCAGACCGATTTTAGTTCCTGGTGATGGAACCACTATTAGTCAGGTTGGACATGTAGACGATCAGGCGGCTGCACTTGAAGCACTTATGTGCAAACCCGTTAGTTTCGGCCGTCTTTACAATCTCACTGGAAATAGTTTTCAATCTGACATTGACTATGTAGAGACCACTGCCTCGGCAATAGGACAAGAAGCAAAAATGCGTTTCATACCTGCTGAAATAATGGAACGGCTTTGGGATGGAGAAATCGAGTTCGATTCAGGAGCCAACAGTAAGGTAAAGGTGGATATAAGGACAAGTGAAGAAGCTTTGCGAAAACAAGCTGCAATTCGTCATCGTTTCCGATTCACAACTGTGATTCCGAGACTGGCTCCAAATATTCACCGTTGGAATCGAAATGTGATGTTCAGTATTGATGCGATACGTAGAGATACCGGATGGGAACCTGCACATACTTTGTCAACAATGGCTGCTCAAACCTACAAATGGCATAAGGACAGTGGAGGCCGAGATTTTGACTGGTCTTATGAAGACCAAATACTCAGTCTGATCGATTAATTATTTACAACAGGAAAGTGGCAGGCAACGAAATGGTCATCGCCTACTTTTTGCATCTCTGGTTCTTTCTCTTCACACAACGCCTGCGCTGATGGGCATCGGGTTCTGAATCGGCAACCTGTTGGAGGATTTATTGGAGATGGGATGTCATCGCCTATTGCCGATTCTGATTCACTGACAGTAGACGCGGGTTCGGGCGCTGATGCAAGCAGGACTCGAGTGTATGGATGGGCAGGCAGAGAGTAAATTGTGTCAGAGCTGCCTATTTCGCAGATTTTTCCGAGATACATCACTACGACCCGATCGCTAACGTTCCTGACTACTGAAAGATCATGGCTAATAAATAAAAGTGTCAAACCGTACTTTTCTTTCATTTCCTCTAAAAGGTTTAATATCTGCGCTTGAACGGAAACATCAAGAGCGGAAACGGGCTCGTCACAAATAAGAATTTCTGGATCTAATGCAACAGCTCTAGCTATAGAAATCCGCTGGCATTGTCCGCCGGAAAATTCATGGGCTCTTCTATTTGCTGCTATTTCGGGGTCGATACCGACAGATTCGAGTATCTCGTCAACCCGGTCTTGAATTTGTTGTTCACTCATGCCGTTAGGCCAAATAGTGAGTCCTTCTTTTACTACTTCGCGGACTATTCTTCGGGGATTGAGGGAAGAGATGGGATCTTGAAAAATCATCTGCAATTTAGGTCTAATTTTCCTGAGTGCGTCTCCCTTCAAGCCTGTGAGTTCAATTGGACCATCTTCTGAAGCAACCATCACGCTGCCTGAAGTGGGCTTAGGTAACTGCACTATAGATCGGGCAGTTGTTGATTTACCGCATCCTGATTCGCCAACAATTCCGAGTGTTTCACCTTTTTTGGCATCAAAGCTGACATCAGAAACTGCGTGGACTATTTCATCTCGACCCACTTTGAATTCCATTACTAGGTTCTTGACACTTAGAACTATGTCATCACCTTCACGCATCTGAGTAACACCACTACCAGCCATCAGAGTTCTCCTGTGTCAGCTTGCGTGGCAGATGTTTCAAATTCCTTCATATCTAAACCTGCGGGTGTGTGACCTGCATTCTGATTAGCTTCTCTAGCCTTTATGCCTTCAGGTGTACTTACGGGATTGTGACATGCACAAAGGTGTCTTTTTTCTTGCTCAACTAGTGGTGGCATATCAGTTAGACATTCACTTGTGGAGTAACGGCATCTCGGAACGAATGGACAACCTGTGATTTTACCTATTACCTCTGGAGGCTTACCTGGAATTGGAACTAGCCTCGTGTGGCTTGGAGTATCTATCTTTGGAATTGTTGCATTCAAAGCTTCCGTATATGGATGAAGCCCATCACGTTCGAAAAGAGTAGAAGTTGGAGCCTTTTCCATTGTGCGGCCACCATACATGACCATAATTTCATCCGTTCTACCCTTTACGACACCTAGATCATGAGTTATCAATATCATCGACATTCCGCGCTCTTTACGAAGGTCGTCTAAAAGGTCCAAAATATGCTTTTGAACTGTGACATCGAGGGCTGTGGTGGGTTCATCAGCTATTAGAAGCCTTGGTCCGCATGCCAAAGCTATGGCGATTACAACTCTTTGTCTGAGACCTCCCGAGAGTTCATGTGGATATTGTCGTAGACGTTTGGCGGGTTCCGGAATTCCTACTTGTTCAAGCAAATCTCCGGCTTCGGCCATAGCTTCACTTCGGCTTCGGTTCATGTGGATGCGTAGTGATTCTGCGATCTGTTCGCCAATGCGTTTAACCGGATTCAAAGAAGTCATGGGGTCTTGAAAAATCATGGTCATTTCAACGCCCCAAAAATGCTT
>PBLL01000011.1 GCA_002721755.1 Actinomycetota bacterium | reverse complement strand
ACAGAATTAGTTTACGGGGTTACAAGAATGCGTAGATCATGTGATTTCTTGATTGACAGTTTTATAGACAAAAGGCTACATCCAGACGTCCGTACAATTTTGCGCTTAGGCACTTATCAGTTGCATTGGATGAAAATACCAGATCATGCTGCGGTCAATGACACAGTTTCATTAGCGCCACAATGGGCTAGAGGATTGTGTAACGCCGTTTTACGTAAAATTGCTCAAGAAGCACCAGAATGGCCCACTAAGGCAATTGAACACAGTTATCCCGACTGGATCGTAGAAAGACTCGAAACTGATCTAGGAACATATGAAGCAGAAGAGGCTCTTAAGTGTATGAACAGGTCAAAATCAGCTATTTCCCGTGAAGATGGTTATTATCAGGATGCCACTTCGCAACTCGTATCAGATCTTTTGATACAGGAAGGAAGTTGGGGGAACGGTCTAATAGTCGATATTTGTGCAGCGCCAGGTGGTAAAGCTACCGCTGCTGCTTCACACGGACACCCTGTAGTTGCTGCAGATTCCTCATTCAAAAGATTGCAACTAGCGAGATCAAATTCACTGAAACTTAAATTAGAACTCCCACTAGTTGTCTCTGATGGAACAAATTTACCTTTTAGGAAAGGACAAGCCTCAAGAGTGATAGTTGATGCTCCATGTAGTGGGCTTGGTGTTTTGAGAAGAAGAGCTGATGCTAGATGGAACATCAAGGAAGAAGACATTGTTGTTTTGGCAGACCTTCAGTTGAAATTACTGTGTTCAGCATTGTCGATGCTCAAACCTGGCGGTTTGCTAATTTACAGCGTCTGCACTTTAACTAATCTTGAAACCACAGGAGTGGATGAGAGATTCAGAGAACTTGTGGAAGTCGAACAAGTTACCCCAGTGTCTGCCCCTTGGAGAAAGCATGGCGCTGGTGGGATGATCCTTCCACAAGATTTAGATAGTGAAGGCATGTGTGTTTTCTGTTACATAGCAAAATAGTTTTACACAGCGACTAGCTTGTCTTTTAAGTGTTGAAGAACCAGTTCGAGAGCTTCATGAGTTGGATGTCCAGGCTCATCCACCAATTCTTCCGTAAGCACAGAGTGGGCACGTATGCCGATCCCATGAGTATTACCTGGAGAGGAATCTATCTCAACGGATACAAAATTTTCTCCGAATTCTCTACTCAGCGTCTCAAAGCGTTCTTTAGGTGCCATTGAATCATTAGAAAATCTCAACCCCAGAATACATGTCCCATTTTCCACTCGACTTTTAACAACTTCCAGATCGGTATTGGAAATACCTATTGATTTCTTTCTTCTATTACCAAAAGGAAGAGGCAAACTCGGTTGACTAAGAACTGGTGCTATAAGCCTTTCATCCAACATCATTCCTAAAGCAAAGCCACCTGTGAAACACATTCCCACTGCACCGACTCCGGGACCACCACATCTTCCATGTTCAAAAGCAGCGAGTGCTCTCAACCAGTCTGTGATAGGTGAAGTTTTTCGAGTCATTAGAGAAGAGAACTCTCTCGAGATGCAAGCTTTTTGGAGTGTTCTCACACTGTTTCTTAAACCAGGCTTTTCGCCAGGAACCCCAAAAAGTGAAGGAAGGACAGCGGTACAGCCAATTTCAGAAACTCTCCTACCAAATTCAGCTACCCGGGGGGTAATTCCAGGAATTTCTGACATTACTATCACCGCTGGACCTGATCCTGTACGCAGAATCGTTCTGCTTTTACCGCTATGTTCAAACTCGCCGATTTCATAGCTATCCAAAGCGCTTAAATCCATTGCAAGACCCTACCCGAACTCATCAGTATAAAAAGCGTCAGATATCCTCAATATGTGGCTACAACAGATAAAACTGAAATAAAAGTGAAAATTTTGACCGTTTCAGATGGAGTTGCACATGGAATGCGTGAAAACAAATCAAGTGCAGCGTTAGCAGAACGTGTCGCTACCGAGGGTTGGAAGTTGGAAGAAGCCTCTGTAACACCCGATGGAGAAAATGAGGTAGCCGAAGCTTTGGATACCATGGCTCAAGATTTCCATGGACTAATTATTACCACCGGTGGTACCGGCTTCGGTCCCAGAGATCAAACACCAGAAGGGACAAAGAAAGTAATAGAACGCGAAGCTCCGGGAATAGCTGAAGCTATGAGATTGATCAATCCTTTGGGAAGGCTTTCACGCGGTATTGCAGGAACTATCGGTACAACTCTTATCGTAAATACACCCGGATCTGAGAAAGGATGCATTGAGTGTATGGAAGCAGTTATAGATGTCCTGCCTCACGCAGTTGGTCTCCTCATGGACAATTCCGACCCTCACCCAAATCAACCATGACTTCAGAAGAAGACGCGAAATTCATGGCTGAAGCCATAAGAGTTGCACAACAGGCGCGGCTTCATTCATCTCCAAACCCCTGGGTTGGGGCAATTGTGGTAGCTCAAGGTCAGGTTGTAGGAGAAGGTGCAACAGGATCTTTTCAAACATCTGAAGAAACAAATGAATCACCGACAGTGCTTGAACGCGATAAAGACTTAAAACCTGTAGGAGGTGTGCACGCAGAAATTAAGGCTCTTGAGGAGGCTGGAGAACTGGCAAAAGGAGCGACTTTATATACGACACTTGAACCCTGCAACCATCAAGGTCTCACGGGACCGTGTACCAATGCAATTATCAATTCAGGGATCAGAAGAGTGGTTGTAGCATTAACCGACCCTGATAAAAGAGTTTCCGGATCAGGTTTGGAGGCACTTAGGTCAGCAGGAATTGCAGTCGATACAGGACAAAATTCTGATGTTGCTGCTCAACAGCTCAATCCTTACTTGCATCATAGAGTCACAGGTAGACCGTATGTGGTTCTCAAATTAGCAGCAACATTAGATGGTCGGATTGCTGCTCCTGATGGATCCAGCAATTGGATAACAGGTGAAGAAGCGAGAAAAGATGTCCACAAACTTAGAGCTGAGAGTGATGCTATTTGTGTCGGCGCAGGGACAATCCGAAGTGATAATCCGAGGCTTACAGTAAGGTCAGTCGAGGGCAAAGATCCTCGCCGGATTGTTTTTGGTGAGATACCAGAAGGCTCCAAAGTCGAACCCGCTGAATCGTGGCAAGGACCTCCGGAGGAACTGATCAGAAGGTTGGGAGAAGAAGGGGTATTGCAGTTACTGATTGAAGGAGGTGCAGACTTGGCAGGGCAGGTGCATCGAGCAGGTTTAGTAGATCGATACATCGTCTACGTGTCTCCATCGATAATGGGAGGCGACGATGGAATACCTTTATTCAGTGGAGCTGGAGCCATGACTATGGAATCTGTCAGCAGAGGAAAATTCGTTAATGTTACCCAATTAGGTGAAGACGTTCGATTGGATTTAGTTCTTTAGTCAAAGTTATTTTAAATCATCACACTTGAGTCTCGCCCAGTGGCTAAATTTGTATTGTGNTAAAAATCGTTTTACCAAAAGGTTCTTTGGAGCAGGCAACATTAGATTTATTCGAATCTGCAGATCTTGCCNTAAGTCGGTCGTCTAAAGTCGACTATAAGGCTGAAATTGACGANCCGCGGATTGATGAAGTCAGAATCTTAAGACCGCAAGAAATTCCGATTTATATCGCTGACGGTTTGTTCGATTTAGGCATAACAGGGCGTGACTGGATCGAAGAAACAGAGAGTGATCTGGTTTCACTGGGTCAATTGCACTATTCGAAAGCTACTGCAAGACCAGTAAATATCGTGGTTGCTGTTCCAGAAGACTCTCCCTATGAAAAGATGCAGGATCTACCAAAAGGAGTGAAGGTTTCCACTGAGTACCCTAATCTGACAAAAAATTTCTTTATCTCGCAAGGTGTCGAGGCAGAAATACACCTCAGCTATGGAGCGACTGAGGCCAAAGCTCCTGACATAGTAGATGTTGTTGTTGACCTGACTGAGACAGGGAGGGCTCTAAAAGCTGCAGGCTTGAAAATTATCGACACTATTATCACCAGCCATACAGAACTAGTAGCTAATCGAGAGTCAGCTGAAAATCCTGAGTTGCGTCATGCTATGGATCAAATCCATACGCTCTTAGAGGGAACCTTGGAAGCGAGAGGAAAAGTTCTTGTAAAAATGAACGTTGAAACCTCGCAACTGCAGGATGTGCTCGAAGCTATACCCTCCATGAAAGCCCCAACAGTGAATGAACTCGCTAAGGGGGAGGGTTATGCCGTTGAAACTGTTGTAGCTAAGTCAGAGATAAATGTTCTCATACCAGAACTGAGAGATAAAGGCGCTTCAGATATCATTGAACTTCCTTTATCTAAGATTGTCCATTGAAATTTAGCTAACTCAATTACTCGTCTGGTGTGCTTTCCTGATTACCTACCTGAACGTAAGCTAGACGAATCTGGTGCAAGGCATCTTTCAGAGTTCCTTCTGCCTCTCCTAATCTTCCTTCCAGAGAGTCGAGCACTGCTGACATAGCGTCAATCGCCAAAGAAGCCTCATCCATTTTTGGTGGTTGCTGTGAAAGATGGATAGCAGCAAGTTCATAAAGACCCATCAGATGGTTTGCTACAACAATTTCAGCGGGAGCTGCAGCTAATTGTTCTCGCACTGCAGCCATTTCTGCGGCTAATGCTTCAGCCTGTTCCTGTTCTTCAGGGGAAAGTTCAGAAAAATCAGAAGACGATTCATTTTCCGGATCAACTGGGTGCTCTCCACCTGGTGTCCATAAAGTACTCATTATCCCTCCATCTTATAAAAATAATTTTCTGACCAACTCTGCATTGGTTTAGTTCTATGTTGGTACTCTAGAGGGTGAAAATTAAATAGAAGCGGGTTCCCACCCCACCAGGCCACTTTAAGTGAGTTTTGGTTATACGGCGGGCTCCCTTTTCTATGCCCGCCTTTGTTATTTAGATAGTAAGAAAAGTCTAAATACAAGCAGGAAAAAATGTAATCGAACACGAGGAGAAACTACGTGCCACACAGGAGTGACGAACAATAGCTAACTCAACTGAAGAAGAGCCAAGAATCAATGAGGATATACAGGTAGAAAATGTCCGTCTAGTTTCCGCTGATGGAGAGCAGATAGGAATTCGACCGATCTCAGAAGCACTTCGTTTTGCTCAGGAAGCAGGACTTGATTTGGTGGAGGTTGCTGATCAGGCAGATCCGCCAGTTTGTCGAGTAATGGACTATGGAAAGTTCAAGTACGAACAATCACAGAAAGCTAAAGAGTCTAGAAAAAAAGCAACTCATATTCTTGTAAAGGAAATGAAGTACCGTCCAAAAATCGGTTCAGGAGATTTTGAAACGAAAACGAGACAGGTCGAAAAGTTTCTTTCAGAAGGAAGCAAAGTCAAAGTCACCATCATGTTCAGAGGTAGGGAAATACAGTATCCCCAACTTGGAAGAAAAATTTTAGATGATATAGCTGAATCCATATCACATGTTGGAAGAGTGGAAGTCTACCCAGAACAAGAAGGTCGAAATATGACTATGTTGTTGACTCCAGGTAAAGCAACAAGAAGACAACGTGAAGCTATTGAGGCTTTAAAAGCTGAAGCACTTGAAAAAGAAGAAATTTTGGCGGAAGAGATTGAATTATCTGCAGAAGCTGAGATGGATGTTAATGACGAGGTCGAAGAATTAGAAGAGGAATCTGAAACTTAAATGGGAAAAGGAAATAAGCGGGGGTAACAATGCCAAAAATGAAAACCCACAGAGGTGCAGCTAAAAGAATAAAGGTTACAGGAAGTGGTCGGTTGCGTCGTCGCAATGCTAATAAGAACCACATCTTGGAAAAAAAGAGTTCGACTCGGAAACGTCGCTTAGGAAGAATGAGTGAGGTTGATGGAGCGAACAGTAAGGCAATTCGTAAACAATTAGGTATTTAAATATCACCAAGATCCTCGAGATGAGATCTCGGAAAGAAGGAGTTGAAGATGGCTAGAGTTAAGAGAGCTGTCCACAGCAAAAAAAAGCATAAAGCGGTTTTAAAACAGGCTAAAGGATACTACGGGAATAAAAGCCGTAGTTTTAGGGCAGCCAATGAGCAAGTTATGCATTCTGGGAACTATGCATTCAGGGATCGGCGTGCAAGGAAGGGACAGTTTCGACGACTGTGGATACAACGCATTAATGCAGCATGTCGAGTTCACGGTACAACTTACAGTGTTTTTATAGCAGGTCTTAAAAATGCTGGCATAGAGGTTGATAGAAAGGTCCTAGCGGACGTCGCAGTGGTTGATCCTGAAGCATTTGCAAAGCTAGTGGAAATTTCTAAAAGCAGTAATAGTTGAAAATAAATTTAACCGATCAAATAGATCTCGGGAACTGAAAAGAGTTTTCAATCAACAAGACATCTGCCAGCAATCAAAATATT
The DNA here is from genome assembly GCA_002721755.1 of Actinomycetota bacterium. Lineage (GTDB taxonomy): Bacteria > Actinomycetota > Acidimicrobiia > Acidimicrobiales > MedAcidi-G1 > MedAcidi-G1. The sequence continues at coordinate 19,726 of PBLL01000011.1, read as the reverse complement.
CGGAGGATGCGTCGTTTAGCTAGAGACGCTCAAGTCCGTGATTCAGAGGGTCTGTTTGTAGTAGAGGGACCAAGACTTGTTCAAGAGGCGATAGAGGCAAGTCTCAAAATTGATCAGGTTATTTTGCCTGAAGATGAACTAGACGACGATCTGATGATGATTTTAAGTCAAGAAAAAATCCAGTTCCATTTAGTTTCTAGAAAAATATTTGATGGATTAACAACCTTGCGTAATCCACAAGCTGCAATAGCTTCTGTGCAACGACATGACCTTGAGATGATTGGCTTAATTGAAAAAAGAGAAACAATGCTCATTCTGTTAGGTGTTTCAGATCCCGGTAATTGTGGGAATTTGATCAGAACAGCGGAAGCTTTCGGTGTCTCGAAGATTCTCTTCCATGGGGGTGTTGACCCGTACAATCCGAAGGTAGTCAGGTCATCAGCAGGTTCATTTTTCAGAGTAAGTTTTTCTATTCTTGAAGAAAGCTTTCCTTATGTTGAGCTATTTAAAGAACTGAGTAATTTCGATTACAGATCTATAGCTACTTCCTCTTCAGGTGGTTCTGCACCAGAAGACATTCCTACCGACACTCAAATAGCTTTAATCCTTGGTAATGAACCAAGAGGCTTGCCTAAAGAAGTAGAAGGTCTATGCGACAAAATTGTTACCATCCCAACTGAAAAATCGGTCGAGTCACTCAATGTGGCGACTGCTGGAGCGGTCATGCTCTATGAAATCAAAAGATCTGTTAAGTAGTGTTTAAGTAAAATAACCCTTCTAAGACCCTTTATATGGCGTAACCTTCGATAAACGGATTCGAAAACTCACAACTGGTATTTGAAAATGAATCAAGAATACGACTTACATTTGAAAGAGGCAAAAGGAGAGATCGAAGATTCTGCTGACTTGGAATCCTTGAAAAAATTAGAAGTCGAGTTGCTGGGAAAAAAATCTGTTACAACCCAAGCAAAACGATCTTTGGGCAATCTGGAACCAGAAGAACGTCGAGAACTAGGTTCGGTTTTGAATGAAACTCGCACAAAGCTTGAAGAGATGCTCTTAGTAAAGAGAAAAGAGCTTGAGTCAGAGTTGATGCGGGAACAGTTAGAAAGTGAAAGGTTGGATCTCACAGAGTTCGATAGGGGTCACCGTTTAGGTCATAGGCATGTGGTAACGCAAACATGGGAAAGGCTGGAAGATCTTTTCATAGGTATGGGGTACACGGTTTCAGAAGGACCAGAAATAGAAGATGAATGGCATAACTTTGGTGCATTGAATTTTCCTCTTGGTCACCCTGCGCGCGACATGTACGACACTTTGTACGTCGACTATGGGGAACCAATGAGCACTCTCTTGCGAACTCACACCTCACCGGTGCAGATAAGAGTGATGGAAGAAGAAGAACCGCCAATTTATTCGATAATGCCAGGGAGAGTATTTAGAAGCGACACAGCAGACGCTACACACATGCCTGTTTTCCATCAAATAGAGGCACTTGTCATAGATAAGGGGATTACTTTTGGTGACCTGGCAGGAACTATAGAGACTTTCACCACTGCTTATTTTGGAAAAGATTTCGAATCAAGGCTCCGGCCTTCCTATTTTCCGTTTACTGAGCCTTCTGCTGAATTTGATATACGACACCCGGGTGGCAAATGGCTCGAACTAGGCGGTTGTGGAATGGTTCATCCGGAGGTTTTAAAAGCAGGAGGATTGGATCCTGAAGAATGGCAGGGGTTTGCATTTGGATTTGGTCTTGACCGTTTAGCCTTGATGCGTCATGAAATAGATGATTTGCGGGAATTATTCCGTAACGACTACCGCTTCTTAACTCAATTCTGATGAAAATGGCTACTAAACCTTCGAAGCAGGAAAAGAGTGCAATGTTATGAAAGTTCTTCTTTCCTGGCTCCGAGAGTTCGCTCCTGTCGAAGGAGAAACGACTGTAATAGGAGAACAACTTAGTGAGCTTGGTCTAGCTGTTGAAAATATAACTCAGATTGGTGAGCATCTCGAAGGTGTTGTTGTGGCAAAGGTACTGAATCTAAGACCTCACCCAGATGCAGACCGTATCCAAATTGTTGAAGTTGACAGCGGAGATGGTCAACCTTTACAGATTTGCTGTGGAGCGTTCAACATGTCGCCAGGAGATTTTGTTCCACTTGCGACAATTGGGACGACAATGCCAAACGGGATGGAAATCAGTCGCCGAAAATTACGAGGTGAGTGGTCTAACGGAATGCTTTGCTCGGGTGCAGAAATAGAACTCGGAGATGATCATGACGGGATTCTCATTTTGGGAGATGGAAGCAAACAAGGAACTCCGTTAGCTGAGTCTTTAGGAATTGAATCAGATGTACTTTTCGATCTTGAAGTGAATCCGAATCGGCCAGATGCGATGTCTGTAATTGGGGTTGCACGCGATTTAGCTGCCTACCAAAAAATTCCATTTCGTATTCCAGAACCGAAAGTTTCAGAAAAAGGAAAAGATGTATCTGAAATTTTAAAAGCTGAAATTATTTCGCCTGATCTTTGTGGTCGTTTTGTCGCAAGGGTATTTGAAGGGGTTTCGATTCAAGATTCACCACAATGGTTGCAAAATAGGATCACTGCATTAGGGATGAGACCGGTTAATAACGTTGTAGACGTATCCAATTATGTAATGCTGGAATTAGGTCAACCAAGCCATACTTTTGATTTGGAGAGCGTTGCCAATTCAGAATTTAAAGTTCGTTGGGCCATTGAAGGGGAAGAAATAGTGACCCTTGATGGAGTTACGAGAAAATTGACATCTGAAGACGGCATAGTGGCTGATGGTTCGAATACCCCAATCGGGATCGCTGGTGTAATGGGCGGCAACTCAACAGAGATAAGTCGAGAAACATCGACCGTAGCTCTGGAAATGGCGTGGTGGACGCCCTCCGCCATTGCTAAAACCTCAAGGAGACTTGGTTTGAGAAGTGAAGCCTCAGCTCGTTTTGAGAGAGGGACCGACCCAGAAATAATCGAAACAGCGATGAAAAGGTTCTGTGAGTTATTAGAGCCTGAGGTGTCCCTCCACCCAGGGTTGGTAGACGAGCAAGGCGATATGCCCACCAGGGAAAAAATCAAAGTTCGTGTCTCAAGAGTTAACAGCATCCTAGGAACTGATCTTGATAAAAAAGAGATCCTTGAAATACTCGACCCTATAGGTTTTAAAGCTAAAGCCGGTAAAGAAGATATTGAAGTTACAGTTCCGAGTTTCCGGCCGGACACTTCACTTGAAATTGATGTTATTGAAGAAATCGCAAGAATTTTCGGATACGAAAAGATTAAAAAGACAGTCCCAAAATCCAAGACTTTTGGAGCACTCACCGCCAAGCAGAGTGATCGTCGATTGATCAGATCCACACTTATGGGTTCAGGTCTCGACGAAGCAATGCCAGTACCTTTCCTCGCCCCAGGAGAGCTTGAAAATGCAGGACTTGCAGCGGATGGGATAAAAGTGGCCAACCCATTAGTAGCAGAAGAGTCAGTGATGAGGTCATCTTTAAGACCCGGATTATTAAAGACTTTGGCATACAACGAATCACACCGACTTACAGGTTTAAGGCTTTTTGAAATTGGTCACGTCTACAGTCACCCTCAGCAATCCCAACCGCTGCCAGATGAGAGAGAACATCTCGTATCACTTCTGGCAGGAAATCAAGTCAAAGAAATTGTGGAGGTCTGGTCTGCTCTGGTTGACGCGTTGGCTTTGGACGACTACGACCTAATTGCGGATTCACCACCTGGTTTTCACCCCACAAGAACATCCAGAATAGAGATTAAAGGTAAAACAGTTGGCTTTTTAGGCGAGATAGCTCCATCGGTACTCGCTTTATTTGAAGTCAGCGAACGAGTTGCTTGTCTTGAGATTGATGTAGATGAACTTTTGTCGATACCCCACGGGCGTTCCTATTACAAGCCTTTTAGTCGTTACCCCTCATCAGATATAGATCTGGCCTTTGAAGTTGATGAAGACATTTCATCTAGTGAAGTAAAGAAGTGTTTAGAGGAAAAGGCTGGCGAGTTACTTGCGGATATTAATCTTTTCGATGTTTTCAGAGGTGCACCGGTATCAGAAGGTCGGAGAAGCCTTGCTTTCAAATTGCGTCTTCAGGCTGATGATAGAACACTCACGGATGCAGAGGTTGCTAAAGTTCATGGAGAATGCATTGAAGCTGTAGAGAAGAGATTCTCTGCAAAACTTCGGAGCTAAATCAATTTGCAATGAACGATTTTGAAAGGGTCTAAGAATGAAAGCATGGCAAATACACGAATTGGGCGAACCAAAGGAGTCTCTAACACTTGAAGAGATAAACGCTCCGGAACCCATGTCAGGGCAATTGCTGATTGAAGTTGAGGCAGTAGGGTTGGCTTTTCCGGATGTGCTTCAATGCCGTGGTGAATACCAGGTTAAACCACCCTTACCTTTTATTCCGGGTGGCGAAACCTCCGGCACTGTAATTGCAGTTGGTGAAGAGGTTGAAGACTTTTCTGTGGGTCAAAAAGTAATTGCGCTTGGAGGTGGTTTGGCAGAAAAAACCTTGGTGCATGCACAGATGTCATTTTGCGTACCAGATTCAATGGACATGATAAAAGCTGCAGCTTTACCAATGAACTACGGAACGACATGGTTCGCTTTACATGATCGTGCTCTTATTCAGAGCGGAGAGACATTATTAGTTACTGGAGCGTCGGGTGGTACTGGCTCTGCAGCAATACAGTTGGGATTGGAAGCAGGGGCAAAAGTCATAGCGGTAGCGGGTGGACAAGAGAAAGTAGAAGCATGCAGAGAACTGGGCGCTGATTTCGTTATCGACCACACAGAAGAGGGTGACCTTGTTGAAAAAGTTCGTGAAATAACAAGCAATCAAGGAGTTGATGTTGCCTATGATCCGGTAGGTGGCGAGACGTTCCAGAAAGTAAGAAGATGTATGGCATGGAATGGACGTCTGCTTGTTATTGGTTTTGTAGCTGGGATCCCAGAATTGGCAACTAACCATGTACTACTTAAGAACTATTCAGTAGTGGGGGTTCATTGGGGTGCTTCTCTAGGGCGAGATCCGAGCTCGTTTAAACGTCAGATGTCGTCGGTGCTTGAGTTGGCAAAGACAGGAGAGGTGGATCCTTTAATGCACCCCACCTACACGTTTGACTCCGCAAATGATGCTTTGCAAGATATTGCTGATCGCAAAGTTGTAGGGAAAGTGGTAGTTGATTTAACTAAAAGCTAGAAATGTTGTATTATTATACATCTAAATGTATGATGATACTATGTTTTCTGTCGGGATAATTGGAGCCTCAGGTTATACAGGCGCCGAACTTTTAAGAATTTGTGCACAACACCCCAATTTTGATGTCAAGACTGCCGTTTCCTCAACTTACGCACAAACAGCTGTGTCTGATTTACATGCGCACCTTTCAGCTCAATACCCAGAAATGCTTTTTGAAGATCAGGACTTGGCACCTCTAGAGAAATGTGAAGTGATTTTTACTGGTTTACCTCATGGTGCCTCACAATTAGTAATCCCGGAGTTGCTCGAAAACGCGAAACTGATTGTAGATCTAGGAGCTGATTTCCGACTTAAAGACCCGGAAATCTACAGTCATTGGTATGAACAAGAACATGTAGCCCCTCAACTTCTTGAAACTGCCTCTTACGGATTGCCTGAACTCTTTCCTAATGGATTAAAAAACAGTTCTCTCGTTGCTGCACCTGGTTGTTATCCAACAGCGGCGACTTTAGCGCTAGCTCCTTTTATGCGAGCGGGATTGATCGATTCAGATGAAATAATTGTTGATGCAGCAAGCGGTGTTTCGGGTGCGGGGAAAACACTTCAGCCAGGAAGCATGTTTTGCAGTGCCGATGAAAATTTCGCAGCATACGGCTTACTCTCACATCGACATACTCCAGAAATCGAACAGGCGCTCGGCACTGGAGCCAATGGGAATAAAGTAGATGACGTTTCTGTGCTATTCACGCCACATCTGGCACCCATGAATAGAGGTATCCTCGCCACATGTTATGCGAGAGTCAAAGGTGAACTGGATACGGACACAGCATTACAGGTTTTAACAGACACTTATTCAGACATGCCTTTTATCATGGTTAGCGAAAGATCACCCAGTACAAAATCAACTTTTGCTTCAAACGCTGCTCATTTAACCGCAAGAGTTGATCCAAGAACTGGTTTGTTGGTTTCACTTTGTGCGATAGACAATCTCGGCAAAGGTGCCTCAGGACAGGCAGTTCAATGTGCGAATATCGTTCTAGGACTTGACGAAACACAAGGGCTTAGTGCAGTTGGGATAAGTCCATGACGATCACAGATGTTCAAGGTTTTCAGGCGAGTGGTGTATCAAGTGGAATTAAATCCAACGATGAGTTGGATTTAGCAATTGTTGCTACAGAAGACCGAAAACCAGTTTCAGCGGCAGGAGTTTTTACGTCAAACAAGATGACTGCCGCGCCGGTACTTATAACTCGTAAGCATTTAGAAACGACCGGAGGCGCTGCCGCTGCAGTGGTTTTAAACAGTGGAAATGCCAATGCAGCGACAGGAGATCAAGGTTTGTTGGATGCTGAGCATATGTGCCATTTGACTGCAAAAGGTATCGGATGCGACTCCAGTGAAGTTCTTGTCTGCTCGACAGGTTGGATTGGTTATCCATTGCAAATGGAATCAATTACTTCAGGCATAACTGATGCAATCGATTCCTTGCAAGATGATCAGGGGAAAATTGCAGCTAAAGCAATCATGACTACAGACACTGTTCCAAAAAATACTTTTGTTAAAAGCAAAGGTTTTTCAATTGGTGGAATATCCAAGGGAGCAGCAATGCTCCAGCCAAATATGGCCACCATGCTTGCTGTGTTGACGACTGATGTAGCCATCAATCCCAAACAAGCAACACAGTTTCTTCAACAATCCGTTTCAGTATCTTTTAATTGTCTGACAGTAGACGGAGCGGAATCGACAAATGATACAGTCATCCTTCTAGCTAACGGAAAGTCAGGCGTTGAAGCTTCTCCGCTTTTTGCCGAGGCTTTGACAGATGCTTGTAAGGATCTAGCTGTGCAAATGGCAGATGACGCTGAAGGCTCAACCAAAACAGTTTTTCTCTGTGTGTCAGGCGCCAAAGATGATTCTGAAGCAGAAACAGCCGCTAGAAGTACAGCTAACAGTCAGCTGATCAAATGTTCATGGTATGGAGAAGATCCGTATTGGGGTCGAATAGCAGCTCAAATTGGTGCATCTGGCGTCCAGTTCGATCCTGAGAAAATCTCAGTTTCTTACGGAGGGCAAGTTGTGTACGCAAAAGGAAAGGCACAAAAAGTTAATTCTCAAGAGTTGAAAAAGCACATGGCTCAGAGACGTTTGGACCTTCTTGTCGACCTGGGACAAGGTAACGGTCTATCTGAAATAGTAACAACAGACTTAACACATGCTTATATCGATGAAAACATGAGGACATCATGATGCAAGATGGAAATTTAAATCAAGATTTAGTCTTCTCACCAGAAAGAAGAGCAGGTGTTTTGGTAGAGACTCTGCCGTACATAACGAGATTTGCTGGGAGAGTTGTAGTCGTAAAATTTGGTGGCAGTGCCATGGAAAGTGATGAATTGGCAGATCAATTTGCTCAAGACATTGTGTTGATGCACTCAGTCGGTATCAAACCAGTCGTCGTCCATGGTGGAGGACCTCAAATTGGTGCTCTGGTTGAAAGACTAGGTTTGAGCACAGAGTTCAAAGATGGTCAGAGAATAACAGATGAAGCAACTCTAGAAATTGCCCAGATGGTTCTAGTGGGAAAAGTGAATGCAGACATTGTGTCGAGTATTAATGTTCATTCTCCGATAGCCGTAGGTTTATCCGGAGGAGATTCAAAACTTATTGAGGCGACTCAAAGGGATTCTTCGCTTGGTTATGTGGGTGATGTGAAAAAAATAAATCCGTCAATTGTGGAATGCCTTATGGAGGAAAATCTTATTCCCGTTATTTCCACTATTGGAACAGATTCAAATGGTCAGGCTTACAACATAAATTCGGATGCTGTCGCAGCTGCTTTAGCTGCTGCTCTTAAAGCAGAGAGGTTACTTTATTTAACTGATGTTGAAGGACTACTGGAAGATGTGACAGACCCAAACAGCAAGATATCGAAGATTGGTATCTCAAGTTTGAATAAATTAATTACCAAAAAAGTCGTAAAGTCAGGAATGATACCTAAAGCGCAAGGGTGCATAGACGCTATAAATGCAGGTGTTGGTTCATCGCACATGGTTGATGGTCGAATACCACACGTACTACTCCTGGAATTATTCACAGACGCAGGCATAGGCACGATGGTTCTTCCAGAAGATGTTTTGAACTCAACAGAGATCTATGAAGATACTGGGGATAAGTGATGAGCTGGTCAGATCTTTTAATGCCCAATTACAGCACGCCGTCTGTGACTTTCGTTAAAGGCTCCGGAACGGAACTTTTTGACAAAGATGGTAAAAGATATTTGGATTTCCTATGCGGTATAGCAGTAACTGGTTTAGGTCACAGTCACCCAAGAATTGCTGATGCAATTTCAGAACAAGCAAACACACTTCTGCATGTATCAAACCTGTTTATTACTGAACCACAACTTGAAGTCGCAGCAACTTTAGACAGGCTTATAAGCGCAGGAAATGGTCAATCCGGCAAAATTCTATTTCAAAACTCTGGAGCTGAAGCGAACGAAGCCGCCTTAAAGCTAGCACGCAAATATCAAGGTTTGGGAAAGCATGGTGTAGTTTCCGCCTACAAATCATTTCACGGTAGGACCATGGCTACTCTCGCAGCAACAGGTCAACCAGAGAAACACGCGCCTTTCATGCCCCTGCCTGAAGGATTCAAGCATGCTGAATGGAACAATTTGGATTCCTTCGAAGAAGCTATAGATCAAACAACAGGTGCAATATTGGTTGAACCTATTCAAGGTGAAGGAGGAGTAAATATTGCTGAACCTGACTTCTTACAAGGACTTAGAGAACTCTGTGACAAAAAAGGTTTATTACTTATAGTCGACGAGATACAAACTGGTCTTGGTAGGACCGGAGAATGGTTTGGATTTCATCATGCCGGCATCCAGCCTGACATTGTGACCATGGCTAAAGGTATGGCTAACGGTGTCCCTATAGGAGCCGTGTGGGCAGTATCAGCGGTAGCAGAAGCTTTTCAACCAGGTGACCATGGCTCTACTTTTGCTGGTCAACCTTTAGCAACTTCCGCAGCAAGAGAAACACTGAAGGTTCTTGAAGAGATCAAGGCGCCTATGTTAGCCAAGACAAAAGGTGAAGAAATGATTGCGGCAATAACCAAAATAGAAGGAGTCGACTCGGTTAGAGGCTTGGGTCTTCTACTAGGAGTTGAAATAGAAAAAGAAAGTTTAGAACACGGTGATTCTCGTGATTTAGCAAAAGCTTGTTTAAGTGAAGGGTTGGTTGTAAATGCTGTTACACCGACCGCCCTCAGGTTGGCTCCACCTCTGACAATTTCTTCAGAAGAGATAATTGAAGGAGCAGACATCCTCCAAAAGGTTCTATTGATGAGAGGGAAGTCAGCATCATGAGAAGTTTCTTAGAAATCGACGATCTCACCAAATCAGAACTGCATAGAGTGTTAGACCTTTGTCTCGATCCCAACCCACCGAAGGTTTTGGAAAATCAAGGAATTGCATTGATATTTGAGAAACCTTCGAATCGTACACGCAACTCAATGGAGATGGCTGCTTATCAACTAGGAGGTCATCCGGTTTATATAAAGGGTGAAGAATTAGGGTTCGATAAGAGAGAATCGGTAGAAGATGCAGTAGCAACCCTTTCATCTTATTACAAGTGTATTTCAGCCAGAGTTTTTGACCATAAGACACTTGAGAGGATGGCTACTTTAGGATTATGCCCGATTGTCAACCTTCTCTCAGATGCCGGCCACCCGATGCAAGCGCTGGCGGATGTAATTACACTAGTCGAAGAATTCGGTGATCTTGAAGGTAAGAGTTTCGCCTTTGTAGGTGATGGCAATAACGTGTTTCGTTCTTTCGCAATGGCAGCGGGCATGCTAGGCGCGGAAATTAGATATGCGGGACCTGGTAACTATCGTCTCAGTGAACTCGACAAGGACAGACTTGCAACAATAGGTGTAGAAGTAAATGAATTCGATTTTGCACAAGAAGCAGTTGATGGAGTAAATGCTGTTTACACAGATGTATGGACTTCAATGGGTCAGGAATCTCAGACTGAGGAGAGAAAAAGAGCTTTTGAAGCCTTCACAGTAGATGCTGATTTAATGAGTGTCGCATCTTCAGATGCGATTTTTCTACATTGCCTTCCTGCTCACAGGGGTGAAGAAGTGACAGAAGAAGTGTTGGACGGTCAAATGAGTCGAATATGGAGACAATCAGAAAACAGAATGCATGCAGCACGTGGGCTACTTGCATGGCTCCTTGGTGAAGGTCAGGACGATGAGTAAGTCACAAAGACAACATTTGCTTGCGAAGATACTTGAAGAACAGTCAGTCTCTAGTCAGGCAAAACTTGTTGAATTGCTAAGAAATGAAGGGATAGATGTCACACAGGCAACTCTTTCACGTGACCTTGAAGAATTAGGAGCAGTCAAGATAAGAGTGCCGGTAGGAGAAAGCGTTTATGCAATACCTGATAATCCAACAGAAAGAGTGTTGCCTGTCGACTATCTCAGGCGTGTTCTAGGAGAGTGGCTGGTAGAAGTCTCAGTTTCAAGCAACATAATTGTTTTAAGAACTCCACCTGGTTCGGCACACGTAGTGGCATCAGCAGTTGATAGAGCTGGCCTTCCTGAAGTCATAGGAACGGTAGCAGGTGATGACACAGTTCTTTTAGTTGCGGCTTCAAACACTACTGGCGAAGAAGTAGCTGAAAGATTAAAAGACTTAGCGGGAATAGAGCCTGCTATTTAGTAGATGAGAGAAACATGAAAGAAGTAAAAAAGGTTGTACTTGCTTATTCAGGAGGTCTTGACACTTCCATAATCCTGAAGTGGCTTCAAGAAACTTACGATTGTGAAGTTGTTACTTTCACGGCAGATTTAGGTCAAGGAGAGGAACTTGAACCAGCGCGAAGTAAAGCTCAAAGTATGAATGTAAAAGAGATCTATATTGAAGACCTGAGGGAAGAGTTCGTTTCCGAATATGTTTTCCCAATGTTCAGAGCTAATGCGATATACGAAGGAGAATACCTTTTAGGCACTTCAATAGCGCGGCCTCTTATAGCTAAAAGACTTGTTGAGATTGCAGAGGAGACAGGAGCTGACGCAATTAGTCACGGAGCAACTGGGAAAGGTAATGATCAGGTACGTTTTGAGCTTGGAGCTTACGCTCTCAACCCGAACATAAAAATAATCGCACCTTGGAGAGAATGGGATCTCGGTTCAAGAAAAAGTCTTCTTGACTATGCGGAAAAACATGACATACCAGTCGAGATGAAAAGAGGGAATGAATCACCATATTCAATGGACGCAAACCTGCTCCATATCTCTTATGAAGGTGGACCGTTGGAAGATCCATGGAACGAACCTTCAAATGAAATGTGGAGATGGACTGTGAATCCAGAGTTCGCGCCTAATGAAGCGACTTATTTAGATTTAGAGTTTGAAAATGGAGATGCAGTTGGAATCAATGATTCAAAAATGTCTCCAGCAGAACTCTTAGCGGAATTAAATCGTCTAGGTGGAATGAATGGTATAGGTAGGACAGACATAGTGGAAAACCGTTATGTCGGGATGAAATCGAGAGGCGCCTACGAGACGCCGGGCGGCACAATACTCCTCAAAGCGCACAGAGCTATTGAATCAATTACTCTAGATAGAGGCGTAGCCCATCTCAAGGACGAAATGATGCCAAAATACGCTGAGCTAATCTACAACGGTTATTGGTTCAGTCCTGAAAGAAAGATGCTTCAGACGGCTATAGACCATTCGCAAAGATGGGTGAATGGAAATGTCAGGTTGAAACTTTATAAGGGCAGCGTAGAGGTTGTCGGAAGAGAGTCAAAGGACACCTTGTTCGATGAAGATATAGCAACCTTCGAAGATGACTCTGGTGCATATAACCAAGCAGACGCAGAAGGTTTCATTAAGCTCAACGCTTTGCGTTTACGCACTGAATCATCTAGAGGATCAGTGAGCGGTGGAAAACAAGGAGGTGAATAATGGGAACCCTGTGGGAAGGCAGACTAAGTGGAGAAACAACGGAGACTCTGAAGGCTTTAAATGACAGTCTTGAAATAGACAAGAGGCTCTATAAGGAAGATATCTCCGGTTCCGTTGCTCACGTAGAGATGCTCGTCGCTGTCGGTCTGATAGAAGAGTCCGAAGGTAAATCGATTGTTGACGCACTTAGGGTAGTGGAAGAAGAGATTACCTCAGGGGCTTTTATTTTTCAGACTGAAGACGAAGATATACATACAGCAGTTGAAAGGAGAGTCACAGAAATAGCTGGTGAAGCCGGAGCACGAATGCATACTGGTAGAAGCCGGAATGACCAAGTAGTTACTGATCTGAGGTTATGGACCTTGCGTAACCTCAATGATCTGGCAACGCTCGTTCTGGATTTACAAAAAAGGTTGATAGAACAAGCGGAAAAAGCTGGCACAACTAGAATCCCAGGGTATACACACTTGCAACATGCCCAGCCTGTACTTCTTTCTCATCATCTCCTCGCACATGCATGGGCCCTTTCAAGAGATTTTGATCGAATTATGGGAGCCTACAAACGAACTGATGTTTCTCCGCTTGGTGCAGGGGCGTTAGCTGGTTCTTCATTACCTATAGACCCTGAAATGACTTCAAAATCTTTGGGTTTTTCGGACACCTTCAAAAACTCACTTGACGCTGTTTCGGACAGAGATTTTGCAGTGGAAGCCGTTTTTGTTAACGCATTACTAGGTGTGCATCTTTCCAGAATCGGAGAAGAACTTGTTCTCTGGACAAGCGAAGAGTTTGGATTCGTTGAACTAGATGATGCATATACGACAGGATCGTCGATGCTTCCTCAGAAAAAAAACCCAGACATAGCTGAGTTAGCAAGAGCAAAACCCGGAAGAATAATCGGGAACTTAACCGGATTACTTACAGTTCTAAAGGGATTACCTCTGACCTACAACAAAGATTTACAGGAAGATAAGGAACCTTTATTCGACTCTTTTGACACGAATAGATTGGTTCTAACAGCATTGATAGGGGTTTTTGAATCAATACATTTTAACGTTGAAAAAATGGGCGAAATGGCTGATCAACCTTTCTCGATGGCGATAGACCTTGCTGAATATCTGGTTAAGAAAGGCATGCCATTTAGGGAGGCCCATGCAATCGTAGGCGGATTAGTCAAACATTCAATAGACGAGCAAGAGGATTTCAGTCAGCTCGTGTCCGCGAATGATAATTTTGGACCTGAAGTAGAAGATTTCTTCAAACCTGAGACGGCTATTAGAAACCGGATCACACAAGGGGGCACAGGTATAGATTCTGTAGAGGTCCAAAAGGATCAAATAAAAAAACTTGTAGAAATGCAAACCTCTATGCTTTCAAAATGACCTATTCAATGGACATAAAGATCCGTTATGGGGAAGTTGATAGACAAGGAGTCGTATTCAACGCCCATTACTTGGCTTATCTAGATGATGTAGTAGATAGTTGGTTGCGAGAATTTGAAGGAGATTTTGAGTCTTTAGGTTGGGATCTGATGCTTAAGAACGCCAGTTTGGAATGGCATGGACCAGCTGGGATCGGCGAAGTATTGAATGTCCAAGCAAATGTAAGCAGATGGGGGAACACCTCTTTTGATATTTCGTTTGAGGTGAAAGTTGGTAACAGGTTGGTCCTAACTGCAAAAATTGTTTATGTGGGAGTGAGAACTGGAACAACCGAAACTCTGCAAGTACCTGAAAAAATCCGTGAGTATCTTTCTGATGGCAAAATTTCTTGAACTGGAACATTTCCAAGCCACGACAGACATCAAGGTCAGTGAAATAGTAACTTCATGCGCAAACAGTGCTTTTCAAAAAGATTTTCTCGAGTTCATAGAAAAATTTCCAAATCATCTCAACAGAACTTGCGAGAAGGGACACCTTACTGGATCTGCATTAGTTATAAGGGAGGATGATCATAGGATCCTGCTTTTATTTCATACAAAACTAAAGCGATGGCTCCAACCCGGAGGTCATGCAGATGGTGATCCTGATTTGGCCCGAGTAGCTCTTAGGGAAGCTGAAGAAGAGACAGGTATAGAGGGCTTGAGGATTTATCAAACCCCAATAGACCTTGATGTCCATATCGTAAACCCACCAGGTGAGAAAGAACATAGGCACTTTGACGTTAGATATTTAGTTTTAGCCCCAAAAGGTTCCGAACCGGTAGGAAACCATGAGTCTCAAGATTTGCGCTGGTTCGATAAGAGCGAAATTAAATCGATGAAATTAGATGAGGGTCTAATAAGACTACTCGAGACAGGTTTCGAATTAATGTCTGTCATCGGCAAAGATGTCTAGAAGTCACCAGGATCAAGGCAGGATTCTAAATCGTTAACACGGGCGAAGCCGTTCATTCTGTCAACGACGCTCTTACCGTTTTTTGTTGCAGTTAGAAGAGGTTCAACGTCACCCAGTTCGGTTAATCGCCTGACATGGTTTTCTCTGTCACTCAGATAGGTGTTCCAGTCTGATAACCAACTCTTTGTGTTGAAATTGTCCTTGTCAGACTCGACGATCAATTCAGCTAAGTCAGCTTGCATCTTTTTGAGTATTACAGTTCCTTTTTGTATTACTGCAGCACGTTCAGCGGGATTATTAGCTTCTTTTGCAGAAGGCAGTAAAGCCATTTCATTCCTAGCTTGGACGCAGATTGCTTCAGCATTATTAATCCAGTTTTGATTTTCAATACGGTCAGGGTTTCCGGAGGGAGCGAAGAAGAATGCGTATACCCACAAACCTATTATTCCAGCGATTGAAAGCACCTTGAAAAGCAATGAAGAGGTTT
Organism: Actinomycetota bacterium; assembly: GCA_002721755.1. Taxonomy (GTDB): domain Bacteria; phylum Actinomycetota; class Acidimicrobiia; order Acidimicrobiales; family MedAcidi-G1; genus MedAcidi-G1. Next base: position 4,661 of record PBLL01000011.1, on the reverse strand, counting down.
TAAAAAAATTTGATTTAATTGAAATTTTTTCCTTCAATTTATGGTGCCATTCGAAGAGAGATAACTGAACCTGAATCGACCATAGTGCCCGGGTTTGGATTTTGCGCCCAAATTATTTCTGGTGATTCATTTTCATTTTCGGGATTAGGAATGAGAGAGATTTCATAACCAAGTCCCAGAGAAGCCAGTAAGGGTGATACTTCAACTAAAACCTCTCCAACGAGGTCTGGCACCTTAGTTTTGGTTGTTTCTTCAGGCTGGACAGCTATCTCTAGAAGAATTTTTGATGAGCTAAGTAAGGAGGTTCCTGCTTCAGGTGACTGTCCTAAGATTAGACCCGGTTCACTATCAGAGTCAGTTACTTCAATGAGAGTGAGAGACTGACTCGCTAATCCATTTTCTTTAAGATTAGATTGCGCATTCTCTATAGTTAGTCCGATTAGTTCTGGCATAACCATGCCACCCTTATCTGGGATTGTTGTAGTAGATGACGTGGGAGGGGTTGCAAAATTCTTTACAGGTAAATCACTGTGTGCTGCCATCATGACATCTTTCCAAATTAGTGCTGGAAAAGTTCCCCCATATACTTTTCTCTCAGTTAAAGGAGGGACCATGGGGATTTGTCCTTTTGGATAACCAACCCAGACTGCAGTTGTGATTTGAGGTGTATAGCCAACAAAAAGTGCGTCAGCATAATTTTGTGTAGTTCCAGTTTTACCGGCTGCGGGTCTACCAATTTTGGCTCTATGGCCGGTGCCCTCAGTAATTGTTCCCTCTAGAACCCAGGTTAATTGATCAACCAGTTTAGAGTCTAAAGCACGTTCAAGTTCTCGATTCCATTTCCACAAAGGTGTGCCATCCATTCGGGTAACGCGTGTCACCATTGAAGGAGGAGTGTAGACACCTCTGTTTGCAAAAGTGCTGTATGCACTAGCCATATCAAGCAAGGTGACATTAGAGGTGCCCAGAATGTTAGAATTGACTGGTTGCACTGGAGATTTAACACCCAGACGTCTAGCTAAATTTACAACTCTTTCAGCTCCCAGTTGCATACTCAACTGAGCGAATACTGTGTTATAAGAACTTCTCGTAGCGCGAGTCAAGTCGACCATCGGAGGATCCGCCATGGGTGTCAGTTCAGTGTCTTCATATGGTTCCCAGTTCCAGCCCGGAACATCTTCGAGCATTTTTATTCGATAGTCGAACAGAGAGTTTCTTGAATGCTCCCATTGCCGATTATTTATCCATTCATTTAGATTCACGTCGACAAATTCTGGGTCATCTTCTGGGTCGTCTTTGTATTCAATAGTTTCTATGTGATCTTCCGGAATTTCGATATGCCCTTCGCGTACTAAAAATTGAAATAGAGCCATAAGTCCTTTTTCAAATTTCGGCTCTGGAGCATCATGACCATTTAAGCCACCGCTAACCCACCAAATCCGGTTATCTCTATCCGCCCCGGGAATAAAAAATTCTAAAACATTCGGAGCCGGATACGTAGCGGTAATTTCCCAACCTGATTCAAGAGCAGCAGCAAGTCCAATAGGTTTAAAAGAAGACCCAGCCTGTCGACCATTACCCATCGCCAGGTTCACTTTCGCATCGTCATCTTCAGCAAAAAAATCTCTTCCTCCCACCATCGCTAGTATTTGTCCAGTTTGAGGATCAATTACTACGACAGATGCATCTGGAAGGTTCTGATCGGCTGGGAGGTGACTCTCTACAGATTCTTCAGCAGCTTTTTGAAGAGAAAGATCGATAGTCGTTTCGATGCGAACACCACCTTCATATAAAAGCATTTCTCTGATGGATCGGTTTGCCCCAAAAGCAGGATTCTCTAGGAACCATTTTCTTACCTCTTCAACAAAATGCCCCGCAGGGTATTCGGTCTCTAACCTAGGTTGGTACTCCTCCAGTTTGGGTGGTGATTTAGTTGCCTCGCTGTGTTGTTCTTCTGAAATGAATTCATTGGTTAACATCCGATCTAAGACGAGGTGACTTCTGCGAAGACTCTGTGAGTAGTTTCGGAAAGGGTCATAGCGGCTAGGAGCTTTCAATAAACCAGCAAGAAGTGCAGCTTCGTTGAGAGAAATTTCGCTGATGTCTTTGTTGAAATAAGTCTGAGAAGCAGCTTTAATTCCATAAGCACCGTGTCCGAAATACACGGTGTTTAAATACTGTAAGAGAATAAAGTCTTTGCCGTATTCGTCTTCTAATCGCGTTGCATACCAAAGTTCTTCGAGTTTTCTACTAGCTGTTTGTTCGACATTTTCAATTATTGCTAACTTGACGTACTGCTGGGTAATAGTAGAGCCACCTTGACTTATGCCACCTGCTTCTAGATTTGAACGAGCCGCTCTAAGAATACCTTTGAGGTCAAAACCGTCGTGTTCGTAAAACCGTTCGTCTTCAATCGCTATTACAGCGTTCCTAGCGATTTCAGGGATTTCTTCTAAACGTCTAGCACTTGTGCGATTTTCTGGAGCCACCAAAGTTGTAATTAATGTTCCATCACCAGCTAGAACAATTGAAGATTCAGCTTGCTCGGGAATATTTATGTCAAATTCGAGAGTTTCATATGTATAACAACTTGTGCACAAAAGTGAAAAGGCGAAAAGAACCAACAGAAAAAACAGATGTTTAGGATTTCTTCTAGCCATATAACTAGTTTGACCTGCCTAGAAGGCAAATTGGTGGCAGGTACAAGGAACTTTTCTTGATACTTAATTTATAATTGTCGTCTTTCAGTCCGTTAATGTTCCATACTGGTCTAGTGGGCAATACCGAAAAAGAAGGAATACTCGAAGATCTAATTTCACGAGGACTCTTTCAAGACAGTACAGATAAAGAACAACTTCAGAAAAGGTTGGCTGATGGTCCAATAACTCTTTATTGCGGTTTTGATCCGACAGCAGACAGCCTCCATCTTGGACATCTCGTACCTTTGCTTACTCTCAGACGTTTTCAAGATGCAGGGCATCGACCAATCGCATTAGCTGGAGGAGCTACTGGGATGGTTGGTGATCCGAGCGGCAGGTCAGAAGAGCGGAATTTATTAGACCAGAATGAACTGAGTTCCAATGTTGCTGCAGTAGCAGCACAATTAGAGTCATTTTTAAGATTTGATAAAGAGTCTAAGAAAGAAGGCACAGATGCATTGCTGGTGGATAATCGAGAATGGACCAGTGAAGTAAGTATTCTCGACTTCTTACGCGATGTTGGAAAACATGTCACAGTGGGGACAATGCTCGCGAAAGAGTCAGTAAAAACACGACTATCAAGTGAACAGGGGCTTTCCTTCACAGAGTTCAGCTACATGCTTCTTCAAGCAAATGATTTCTTTGAATTGCATAAAAACTATGGATGTGAGATGCAGATTGGTGGTTCAGACCAATGGGGAAATATAACTGCCGGGATAGATATTATCAGAAGACGCAGTTCAGAGACCGCTTATGGCTTGACGGTTCCTCTAGTAACCAGATCCGACGGAGCGAAATTCGGAAAAACATCAGAGGGGACCGTCTGGCTGGATTCGAAACGAACCTTACCTTATGAGTTGCATCAGTATTTGATAAATATTGACGATAGAGATGTAGAGAAACTACTTTTACAACTCACTCTTGTTCCCGTTCTAGAGATTTCTGAATTGATGAGTGAACATCTCAAATCTCCGGAAGAGCGAATAGCACAACAACGTCTAGCAACTGAAGTATGTCGGCTAGTTCATGGTGATGAAGAGGCAGAGCAAGCATTATTAGCGACTCAGGGTCTTTTTGGAAGTCATTCGGATTTAGAAAACTCCCTCGAAAGCCTAAGAGGGGCGATTCCCGAAACAGAAATCAAGATTTCTGAGTTGAAGAAGGGAAATGAATCTCTTATAGACGTTTTGGTCTTAAGCGGACTATGCAGCTCCAGAGGTGACGCCAGGAGAACGATTTCAGCTGGCGGCATCTCAGTAAATGGTGTCAGACAGCCTAATGATGCGGTTTCCCTGCCTGAAGATGTGCTGGTGGGAGCTGACTGTGTCTTAATCCAAAAAGGTAAAAAGAATCGTCATTTATTGGTAATGGTTTAAATTCATAATTATTTCAACTAATCCGCTGAATAAGTTGGGTCGGCAGTCTGCAGCGGATAGCGTTTTTCTGCCCGCTAGTTCTTGATCTTTGCATTGAGCGCGCTTAACGTGGGTGGGTTGCTCTGGATTTAGTGCAAGCTTTTCAAGAGCGGCTTAGGGCATTAACAGTGATGAACTTAGAGTTTTAACTGTATGCCAGATGACTGATGGTCATCAGGTGCTCCTTGAAAACGGGATAGAGGACGAATTAAAGCCAGTGCGGGTCGTCCAATAAGCGATCGCGAGTCGCATTTGGACGAACCTAAACAATTCAATGAAATAGAAATAAGCACTGACGGACAACGGTGTTTGACTAAGTCAGACACCTTGTACCTGTGCCTGACCGATTGGGATTGGTGTCCCTTTTGGTTCCAAACTCGCGGTGTCGCTTTAGCGGCATCACACCATGATTTCAAAGTTTCGTTTTTACGAGACTGAGATTTTGACGGAGAGTTTGATCCTGGCTCAGGACGAACGCTGGCGGCGGGCCTAACACATGCAAGTCGAACGAACTCGACCTTCGGGTCATATAGTGAGTGGCGAACGG
>PBLL01000010.1 GCA_002721755.1 Actinomycetota bacterium | reverse complement strand
TCAGTTTGATTTGTTGAAGTTGAGTTCTGAAAGTTCGTCATCGTTCTACAATCTTCATTCTGACGTTGTAATAGTTAACTATGACTGAGATCGTCAATGAGCAGGTGAGATAGAAGAGCATCCAAATAGCCATCACGGGTAGAGATTTACCTGTTTGGTTGTACACCGTTTGGCCGACTTGCACTATATCGCTGTAACCAACTGCTATCGCAAGTGAAGTGTTTTTCGTGAGATTCAAATACTGGTTGCCCATAGGCGGCAAGATGATCCTTATTGCTTGAGGTAGGACTATGTGGCGAAGAGATTGACCTCTACTTAATCCGACAGCATTCGCTGCTTCAATTTGGCCTTTCGGAACCGCAAGAATTCCACCTCTGATTATTTCTGCCACGAAAGCTGACGTGTAAAAAACCACCCCAAAGAAAACGGCTGCAAAGCCAGGACCCATGGTCAGTCCGTTAGTTCCATAGTTTGCAAATTTGCCCGGTTTCACAATGTCGGGTTTCATTGCATCAAAAGGTCGGGCGGCACCGTCTACTTCAAATTTTGCCTCCAGCATGTGAAACAGGTCTCGGCCACTATTGAGGATCCAAGAAGATATTCCGGTCCAAGTAACAACCACGATTACTGCTATCAAAGCGCCAACACCGACGAAAATCATCCTGAAAATATCATCATCAATTAAAGAAAGGTGTCCTGTGGCGCTTCTGCGACTTGCAAAAAAGTTACGGATCCAGCGGGAGGCAAAAAATACAAGAATGGCTGATAGGAGAATTTTTATAAGTGTTGTTGGTGTGTTCTCGAGAAGAGTAGCCAAGGCGGAAAATATTTCACCTATAAAACCAAACACTGGGTGAATGAAAAGACCTATTAGTGCAAAGGCACAAACTGTTAAAAAAGCCCAATAAACGGCATGGGTATTTTCACCCGTCAGGTCTTGTTTCCTTATGCGTTGCTTTCTTATAAAAAATGCTGCGATACACCCAACTGCAACAACACTTATCCACTGGTAGAAACCATCGGAGATAAAAACTCTAGGCATTGAAATGCCCTTGTTGGACACATGCAGCCATCCGTTTATAGGTCCTGATTCCAAGCTCACTCTAGGAAGGGCTGTTAAAACCGCGAAATAGAAGATCATTTGCACAAGAAGAGGCACATTTCTTAAAGTTTCTATCCATAGACCTGCAAGGCGTTTAATTAACCAATTGTTTGAGAGTCGAGCTAAACCAACCATAACTCCTAGAACAGTTGCGAAAATTATCCCTACTACTGCCATGCGTAAGGTGTTTACCATCCCAACCCAAAGGGCTCTACCGCCAGTTGCAGGTGAAGTGTCTATTCCTTCACTCAGTTGAATATCGGGAGGTCGTTCCAGAAAGTCGAATCCTGTATTGATGTTTCTGGCTCTAAGGTTGTCTCCTGCTTGTCCTGCTAAAAACCACAGGGAAGCCACCACTACGGCTAAAAGTCCTACCTGCGTAACCCATTTGATTACGACAACGTCACGCCACAAGGGAACCCGCTGTGACACCGCCTTTAAAGTGCTCGATTTTTCTTCTGCAGGTGATTGCATTGGTTTCTTTTCAATCAGATTTGAGACTGGATACTGGAGATCATAGCAAATGCTGTTCTGTCTGTAATAGGTGAAAAAGTCCTAGGCCCAAGGTGAGATTCACCTTGGGCCATTAGGACTTCAATTAAAAGATAAGAGTTTACTTATCGTGCTGGTGGAGCGTAAATCAATCCACCATCTTTCCAGCCGGCGTTGGCAGATCCTTCACGATAGAGACCTACTGGATTGAGGTTTCTATTGTAAATGTCGCTGTAGTTACCGACTTGCTTGATTACCTGATGGAAAGCGTCTGCGCTTAGTCCCATTGTGGTTTGGAGTTCTCCATCACCACCGAGTAGACGTCCTAGCTCTCCTTCTTTAACGGCTGAGTCGACGTTGCTCTGATTAACTCCGTACTCATCAGCGATAATTGTTGCATAAACAGTCCAGTTGATTGCATCTGCCCACTTTGAGTCATTTTGACCGTATGTAGGTCCGAGAGGCTCCTTGGAAATTGGAGTAGCTGGGAAAATGACCCACTCCTCATCGGCTGGTTGCTGCTTAACTTTGCGACCGACAAGAGCCGATCCGTCTGTGGTTGAGATATCACAAGCTCCGTCGATGAATCCTTGCCAGTACTCATCGCTTGTTTCAAATGTCTTGAGTGTGATATTTACACCTGCGAGTGCTGCATATTCAGAAACGTTCTTTTCAGTGGTTGTTCCTGCGTTGGTGCATACAACTGCGCCTTCAAGATCAGCGGCTCCTGAGTTTGCGGTAAACCCATCGGAAGCACGTCCCATAAGCTGCTGTCCGTCATAATAAGTTGTTGGTCCAAAGTCCATACCTACATCGGTATCACGGCTCTGGGTCCATGTTGTGTTACGCATTAGAACATCAACGTCGCCACTTTGTACGGCGGTAAAACGCTCTGATGCTGTAAGAGAAGTGAATTTAACTGCATTTGCATCTCCGAGAACTGCAGCTGCTACGGCACGACAGTAGTCGGCATCAAAGCCTGTTACCGAGCCATCAGCTTGGGTTTCTGAGAATGCAACTGCGCTTCCACTTACTCCACAGTGCAAGGTTCCACGAGCTTGAACGGTGTCAAGAAGACTTCCGTCAGCAACCATTTCAACTTGCGCTGTTGTAGCAGGTGCGGCTGCTGCTGTTGTAGCAGGTGCTGCTGTTGTAGCAGGTGTTGCCGCAGGTGCTTCTTCTTCATCGCTACCACAAGCAGCAGCAACAACACCGATGGTTAGTGCTACCGCAAGTAGTTTCACGAACTTGCTGGTCATAAGTAATTCCCCTCCAATTAACTGGGATATCCAAATAGGCTTTTCCTATTCGACCGTTAACGGTAAATAAACGCTATGTCTGAATGGCATAGGAGGCAACTTCTGACAAAATTTCATGATTTTGTAAGGTTTCAGAGTTGCAAAATATTGATTTTTAAGGGTTATGGGCTAATTTACTTGCCGGTTCATATCTTTCCAATATGGTTCTCTTAATTTAAATTTCTGCAATTTACCAGTAGTAGTTCTCGCGAGTTCTTCGACAAAATCGATTGAAGTTGGACATTTATAATGTGCGAGGTTTTCACGACAGTAAGAAATCAAAGTCTCTTCTTCTATCACATCATTTTCGGCAAGAACAACGAGGGCTTTAACTGTTTCACCCCACTTATCATCAGGGACTCCTATTACTGCTACTTCTGAAACAGAGGGGTGAGAGAAAAGAACATCTTCTACCTCAATTGATGAGATATTTTCACCCCCGGAAATAATTACATCTTTCTTCCGATCAGTAATTGTCACATATTGGTCTTTACCCATTGTCGCCCCATCACCAGTGTGGAACCAGCCACCTGCGAGTGCTTCATCTGTTGCTTCTGGTTGCTTCCAATAGCTTTTTAGGACATGGTTTCCCTGAACCAAAAGTTCACCGTCAGGTGAGGTCATAAGATTTATTCCTAGAGCGGGACTTCCTGCACTCGAAAGCAAGACAGCTCTTTCTTTTGCTGTTTTATCGTCCCATTCTGGACGAGTGCGGTTCATTGTTACGAACGGAGCTGTTTCAGTAAGACCATAAATCTGAATAAATTCCCATCCAAGTTCTGTTTCCACTCTTTCGATAGTTCTTGTTGGTGGCGGTGCACCTGCGACCACGATCCGCATTTTTTCTTTTCCAGGAATTTCACCCTCCCAGTCAATTGCGGCATCTAAGATCGCTGCAATTACAGCAGGGGCACCACATAGCAGGGTGACGCCATGTTTTTGGATGCGCTTTAATATTTCTAAACCGTCAACTTTTCGCAGAACTATATGTTGACCTCCCATACCTGTAACGGAATAAGGCATTCCCCACCCATTGCAATGAAACATGGGAAGTGTGTGAAGATAAACCTCTCGATGCGTAACCCCAGTCTGCCAGCCGAAAATTGCAGCATTTAGCCAAAGATTTCTATGAGTCATCTCGACACCTTTTGGACGAGCTGTGGTTCCACTCGTGTAATTGATTGTGGCCGTTGCGTTTTCATCTGGTGTAAAAGGTTTTGGGGTTTTATCGCTTTCAAACAAGTAATCTGACTCTTTTCCTAAAACAAAGAAATGTTTGACATCAATGCTTGAAAGATCCTCTTCCAGTTCAGGATCGACCAGGAGAACATCTGCACCTGAGTGTTCGACTATGTAAGAAATTTCTTCCTTGTTGAGTCTGAAATTAATTGGAACGCCAATCCTTCCAAACGCACTAGTCCCGAAAAGAAAAATAAGCATTCTTGCAGCATTTTGTGAAACTATTGCTACTCTCGCTCCTGATTCAACTCCAAGTTCGTCAAGTTCAGCTGCAAAACCACGAGCAGATTGAGCGAGTTCCTTATATGTAAACTCACTTAAAGGATCTGCGGGTTGTTCAGGTTCATCAATTACTGCGATTTGATCACCGTAAACAAGTTCAGCTCTATTGAGATAGTCGATAAGAGTTAGTGGTATCTCCATTCTCTCTCCATTGTTCCTAAATATCTGTCCGAAAAATAGACTACTTCTAAATGGTGTTCATTTTCATCTCAGGTAAGTAATACGCTTAATCAAGAAACTAATCTTAAAATCAGCCCTGCTAGGAGAAGTGATGGAAGAAAATAGAGAGTTGCTGAACGAGTACCGCTCAAGTATTGACAACATTGATGCCGCACTCATTTACTTGCTCGCCGAAAGATTTCGTATCACCCATCAGGTAGGCATTTTTAAAGCTGAGAATGGTTTGCCTCCAGAAGACAAAGAAAGAGAGTCAGCTCAGGTTGAACGTATGCGTGAACTCGCAGAAGATGCTGGAATAGACCCAGTTTTCAGTGAGAAATTTTTACGTTTTATCATTGAAGAAGTAATTCGACATCATGTCGAGATTGACTCTGACACATCTCCTGAAAATAAGAATATTTAGTTTTTAATCTATTTGGAAAAGGGTTACGCCTCATCTTCTGCATGAAAGATTGCGTGTGCGGCTTCGCGCACCTCTTTGTCTTTTGCTTCAAGGTCTTTATCAAGGTCAAAATCTTCAAACTCTGAACCTGTATCAACCCAGTCTTCAAATTCGATAACACCGATTTCCGTGAAACGGTCACGCAACCAGGCGTCCCCTGCATCGAGCAGTCCTAACTTTTTACAATTAGGAACTATTTTTGAGAACAGCATGCGTTGGAAGACTCTTAATTCTTCAGGCATTTCGAGCTGATATTTGACCATTTCTTTAACATCAACTCCCAGTTTTTCCCACATCTCTTGGCGTAAGAAGCGGTCTCTCATGCGAAGTGCTGCTTCGAATGTAAACTCTTGCCTTTCACGGATCTCTTTAGCATCCATATCTTTGTAAACTTCTTGAAGACTCAACACTCCGAATGCAACGTGCCTGGCTTCATCGGACATGACATATCGAAGCAGTTTTTTGAGGAGAGGCTCTTCAGTGGTCTGATGCATGAAACCAAAGGCTGCTAAAGCTAAACCTTCCACCATTATTTGCATGCCCAGATAAGTAATATCCCAACGACTGTCTTCGATGATGTCATCTAGCAGGGCTTTTAAATGATGGTTTACCGGGTAATTGATACCTCCCATTTTCTGATCAAGGTATTGAGCAAACACTTCGACGTGTCTTGCTTCATCTACGACTTGAGTTGAAGCGTAGTATTTAGCATCAATCCAAGGGACAGTTTCAACTATTTTTGCTGTACATAGAAGTGCTCCCTGTTCACCATGCATAAACTGTGAAAGGCTCCAATTCAGAGATTCGACTGCCATTTCCTTCCACTGCTCGTCAGAAAATTTATGAAGAGGGGAGTTGGGGTTCTCTTTGAAATAATCAGCTTCCAAAGGATTTGCTGGGAGAAGCATGGTGTACGGATCCACTTCGATGGACCAGTCGAGATCAGTTTGACCATTCCATTGTGATGTTTTTGCTTTTTCATACAAACGATCTAGAGGAGCACGTTCCCCTTTGTCGTAACCCCAGGTGAAAATCGCATCAGCGTTATCTTCAACAGCATGTATCAGGGAGGTTACATCCTCGTTCCACACTGAATACTCAGTTATTCTTTCTGGGTCATTTGCATACTCTTCTAAGCTTTGGTTGGTTTCTATTGTTGTCATGGTCTGTCTCCGTGGTTTTCAGTTTCGTTTCTAATAAATGCTTCGATTACTAAGTTTATAACCGTGGTCCAATCCTCACTTGAGGGCATTTCCAGGCCAATAGTTCTTGTCAGGGTCATTCCGAATCCGATTGCGTGCGCTAGACGCATCAAAGCTAGTTGATCGATTTCAGAATCTGCGCCCTCTTGTGATATCGCTTCGTGGATTAGGTCTCTGAGTTTGTTTTCTTCGCTTTGTAAAACATCTCTTAGGCGTTCAGCGAGTTCTGGATCACGTTTCGCAGCTACTACTGCTTCAAGGAAGAGTCCGGTTCCGTCCGAGAGATCATCTAAAAGGTGGGCACCTAAATGTGACAGGACGTCCACAGCAGATGCGTTTGAATGTAGTGAGTGTAACTGAGTTAATAAGTGTCTATCCACCGCTTCTACAAGAAGCTCAGCTTTTCCGCTGTAGCGGCTATAAATGGCACCTGTAGTGACACCGGCTCTGCGCGCTATTTCAGCAACTCCGGCTTTTTCGTAGCCATTTTCTGCAAAAACTTCGGCAGCTGCGTGAAGAAGTTTTTCATTCAGTTCGTCTTGACCTGTGTGAGTTAATTCAGCGACGATAGCCATCTCTTGATAATAACCGTTATTATCAAGATGTCAAGTCAAAGATTTTTCGAATGAAAGCTTTTTAGATAAAAAATTTAATTAGTTGCAGCTGTACTAGTTCGCATTAGATGTTCAAATGCACTTAAAGCTGCAGTCGACCCAGAACCTAAAGCAACCACTATTTGTTTATATGCGACATTAGTGCAGTCACCAGCGGCGAAGATATTGCTGATTGATGTTGCCCCTTTATGGTCAATGACTATTTCTCCTCTTTCGTTTAGATTAANTATCCCTTCTAACCATGAGGTATTTGGAAAAAGTCCTATTTGCACAAAGATTCCATCAAGTTGAATATTTTTNTCCTCAAGTGTGTCGCGATCATGATAAAGCAGTTCAGTAACCCCTTCTTGGTCACCGATAATATTTGTACTTTGAGCATTTAAGATCGATTCTACATTTGGAAGAGAGTTCATTTTTTGTTGCAAAATGTCATCTGCNCTTAATTGNNTGTCGAATTCCACGAGCGTCACTTTTTTAGCAATTCCAGCTAGNTCTATAGCTGCNTCAACACCTGAGTTTCCTCCTCCTATTACCGCTACNTCTTTGTCAGCGTAAATAGGGCCATCACAATGAGGGCAATATGCAACTCCTCGGTTTAAGTATTCTTCTTCACCAGGAATGCCCAATTTCAGCCACTCGGCGCCAGTCGCAATTACAAGTGTCTTAGATAANAGGGTACTTCCACTAGTGAGTTCAATTTCTATTAGATCATTTNGTTCTTCGNTGACACTAAGTTTTGAGACTTTTTGATCTTCTATTAAATCAATTGNATGGTTTCTGATNTTCTTTTCAAGCTCGGCAGCTANCTTGNGGCCCTNTGTTTGGATCTCTGAAATAAGATTCTCAATCCCGAGTGTTTCCAAAAGTTGNCCTCCTAATATCTCAGTTACCAATCCAGTACGTATCCCTTTTCTGGCTGCGTAGATAGCAGCAGATGCGCCCGCTGGTCCTCCGCCTACAACTAGAACGTCAAAAGTTTCCCTTTTCTCAATTTGATTTAATTTAAGGCCATTCAAATCAGGATTAATTTTTGAAAGTACTTCTTTTATACCAATTCTTCCTTGTTCGAAAAATTCGTTGTTACAAAAGACCGTGGGAATNGATTTNATGTTTTTTTCTTCAACTTCTTGCTGAAAAATTGCTCCATCGATAGCAGTATGTTTGATNAGGGGGTTNATTATGGACATNGTGTTTAAGGCTTGAACAACATCCGGACAGTTCATACAGGTCAAAGAGTAGTAAGTCTCAAAAAAAAGNTCTTCTTTGATTTCAGACACCTTTTTTAATATTGCAGGATCAACCTTTGAAGGGTGACCTCCTATTTGNAGTAGAGCTAGTACTAAAGAAGAGAATTCATGCCCTAAGGGAACNCCAGCAAAATCTACACCNATGTTGCTAGAAGAGCGTNAGATACTAAAGGATGGACGTCTTTCAGCAGTTCCATCGAATGATAGAGATATTAGATCGTGCATCTGTGAAATTTCTTCAAGAAGAGATTTCATATTTTCTGAATTCTCAGATTTATCTAGAGACGCGACTATTTCTANGTCGGTTTTTAGATTTTTTAAAAGTTCATTTAGCTGTGAACTAAGATCCTCAGAGAGCATCTACTGCTTATATTTTTCCGGTTAAATCAATTGAGGGCTCTAATGTCGCTTGTCCTTCTTCCCATGCGGCTGGGCAAACTTCATTTGGGTGCTCTCTTGTATACTGAGCTGCTTTCACTTTACGCATAAGCTCAGAGACATTTCTTCCAATTTCATCGGGATGTATTTCGTAGGCGACAATTTTTCCATCTGGATCTATTACAAATGTTCCTCTGTCGGCGAGACCGTCTTCTTCTATGTATACATCAAAGTTTCTGCAAATAACTCCGGTTGGATCAGCAACCATCGGAAAGTTAATTTTTGCGATGGTTTCAGAACTTGTATGCCATGCNTGATGGGTATGGTGAGTATCAGTTGAAACAGCGAAAATTTCAACATCCATTGACTTAAACTCCTCATAGTTGTCTGCTAGGTCTCCGAGTTCGGTCGGGCAGACATAAGTAAAATCTGCTGGATAAAAGAAAACTATGGACCANGATCCTTTAAGGTCTTCTTCTGATACATCAATATATTCTCCGTTGAGGAGTCCTTTTGCTGNAAATGGATCAACTTCTTTACCAAGTAGAGACACGACAAACCTTTCGTTTTAATTAGATAAATAGAAACTTATCTAAAAGTCTCATNGTGTTCAAACGATCATTGTCACTTGTGTGAAAGTATTTTCGTGAAGTAGTTGAAAAAAATTGAANCTAGTTTTTGGAGANAATTATTTTTTCAAATTTTTCTGCTATTTCACCCTTTTCGGNGTGNCGACCAGTTTCATGTTTTGAGTAGATTAGTTCNTCGTTGACTCTCACATCAAAGATGCCGCTACCTCCCGGAATGAGACGCAAATCNTCGATTATCTNCTGATGGTTTGTCAGNAACTCTTCAACTGTGCTCACGGCATAGCTNGANTAGTCTCANGGTAGGCAGTAAGTGATTTCGATTCGATATTTACTCATAGAACCACATTAGCCCCTCCCAGGAGCTCCAGAGTTGCCCCCTGCAACATTTAAAATGCTTTTTTCAACTGCAAATTTCATCGGCAGATCACCGACCTGTTCTCCATCTCCTCGNACTATTCCAGATCCTTTNAATTCNATCTCGGAAGCTTTAAAAATCGAAACTTTTGGATGGTCGACGTGATCACCAGTTCTAACTTTCAAAAAAGAACGCAGTAGATCAAACTTGCTTACATTTCCAATTACACACACATCTAATAGGCCATCAGAGGGATCAGCATCGGGACAGATTTTCATACCACCGCCAAAATACGAAGAATTCGCAACNACTACCGCNGCAGCCTCTATAAAGAAACTTTCACCATCAAGTTTGAGTTCGTAAGAAGAGGGNGACATTAAGGGCAGTTCCATAAGAGTAGCNAATGTGTAGCTAGATGAGCCTTTTGGAAAACGTAATTGATTAGCCCTCAGATTAACATCAGCAGGAAANCCGCAAATCACACTAGTAGCAACAAAATGNGAGTNGCATTTAATTAAGTCAACCTTCACAGCAGGCGATAAAGCCTTTTCAGNTNTTTCAAATAGTTCACCAGAATNCAAACGTAAGGATCTAGCGAAGTCATTTCCAGTNCCAACTGGAATTATGCCNAATGCGNTATCNGAGCCAGCCAAAATATTGACAGCTTGGTGAATTAAGCCATCACCACCAATAGCAACAAGTCTTTCTATACCCGAGTTNAGCGATTTCTCTAATTCTTTCTCAACTTCGTTNCGGTCCTCAGGTANTAGAAGTTCNCATTCTGTATTCAACTCACCTAAAAGTCTCTGAACTTCCTCAGNAACAGTNACTGCCTTGCCTCTACCGGCTTGAGGATTAACAAGAAGTGACACTTTTCCCATTNAGTAATGATGACTCATTGTTACTATGAAGTCATACATGAAAGAGGAGAGCGGATGAAAATAAAAAGATACTTCATGTCAGTTGTGGTGGCTTCACTATTGATTTCGTGTGGCGGGGGTTCAGAAAANAGAAAAGNAGTTTCNTCTGAAGACGGAGTTGTAAGGGTGACAACTTATGACAGTCAAAAATTTGATGCAGACATGTATGAGGCAGAAGCAGGTTTNGTGAAGATCGAATACATACTCGACGGCTTTCANTCACACACTCTNGTCATAGAGGGNATGGANGAAGATTTTAAGCTCGAAGTAGGGGATGAGAAAACAGATCTCGGTGAGATTGAATTANACGCAGGAAGGTACATCCTNTATTGCGANATAGCCGGCCANAGGACCAGNGGAATGGAAGCAAAACTTTTAGTTAATTAAAAGTTTTATGCGAGTATTTCAAACAGCAGGTAAAGAACCAAAGTNATNAGGAANCCCCANTTGATTGTGTCNTGATGCTTTTCNANAACNANTGCNTTTATTTTGTTGTCATANCCNCCNATNTTGCCAAGAGCTGANANNTCCATAACAANCCANANNACNGCNAAGANNATCCATAAAACNGCNCTAGTTCCNCCTTCNGGNNTGTCAAAATTNAGACCAAANTGGCTNGGCCACATCATGAANAANATNAGNGGNATTGANAANAGNGTGTTAACACGGCTTGCTCNACCNGCTCTTTTAGCTGCTGCNGGCGCCTCCGGATNGGCCTCACCACCCTCACTNACTGCNACTGAAGAACCGATNGCNATTTTNTGNGCAGGCCAAATNACCATCCAAACATTTGCAGCCATNGTNGTGCCNAGAATNGCNCCAAAAGCNATTCCCATACCNGCTACNGANCGCCAGTAGTCCATTTCATGNATCAATTCNTGATGGATCAATATCCAAATTCCTGAAACCCAAGTAAGCATTGCTGCCCAACGGAACCACCATAGAGTACGCCAAGTGATCTTTCTCAGAGCTTCTCCACGAGCTGAATCACTCATTTCCCCAAAGGCTGCACCTTGAATAAAGTTGAAGAAATACAACAAACCAATCCAAGTGATTCCACCTAAGTAGTGGGCGTAGCGTCCAAGAGCTTGACCACCACCTGAAATTCCCATCCAGTCATTAAAAAGTTCCACAGCCTCTCCTTGTCTGGGCTTGAGTGACAAGAAAATAATGGCACGTAGAAGGCCTGAAGACAATAACCGGACATATAATTTTCCGAATTTTTATCACAGAAAGTTTGCTCTAAGATCGAAAATATGAAAATAGATGAAATAGACCTAGCTAGAGCAGAGTTCTGGTCAAAACCTTTGAACTATAGAGAAAAAGCATTCGACCTGCTTCGTTCTGAAGACCCCTACCGTTATTTCGACCTACCAGAAGAAATATTTGGAATCTTCCCAGAACAAAAAGGATTTCATTCACTTGTCCGACATTCAGACGTAGCAGAGGCCAGCCGAAGACCGGAAGATTTCTGCAGCGGACAAGGGGCTACAAGCACAGTTGATTTCCCAGAAGAAATGCTTGATTTCTTCGGGTCAATGATAAACATGGACGACCCAAGGCATAAAAGACTCAGGAGTATAGTCTCTAGCGGTTTCACACCTCGTCGCCTTTCATCTGTAGAAGACTCGGTTGAACGATTAGCGCAGAAAATCGCATTGGATGCACTTGAAAAAGGCGAATGTGATTTTGTGGTTGATGTGGCCGCTCAATTACCACTTCTGGTCATTTGTGAAATGATGGGTGTTCCAAAAGACAGAGTCGATTTCGTCTTCGACAAATCAAATACAATACTCGGAGCGGGTGATGTTGAATACACACCTGAAGGTACAGACATACTCGCGGCAATAATGGGAGCTGCATGGGAATTAGCTGCCCTCATGTCAGAAATGCTCGAAGAAAGAAGGGTGAAACCGACGGAAGATCTGACCTCAGCACTTCTCCATGCAGAAGTAGAAGGGGAAAAGCTCACAGAAGAAGAAATTGCCTCATTCTTCATTCTCTTATTAGTAGCAGGGAACGAAACAACTCGTAATGCACTCTCTTGGGCGTTACATCTACTCACGGAGAACCCAGAACAAAAAGAAATCCTTTGGAACGATTTTGAAAATTTGGCACCAAAAGCTGTCGAAGAAATAGTCCGTTGGGCAAGCCCAGTAATTTTCATGAGAAGAACAGTTACACGTGACGGTGTGCGTTTAGGAGATAGAGAATTCGAAGAAGGCGACAAGCTAAGCCTTTATTACTGGGCGGCGAATCGTGACCCTTCAGTTTTTGAAAAACCTCATGAATTTAATATCTTGCGTGAGTCGAATGACCATTTTGGTTATGGAGCTCCTGGACCCCATTTCTGTCTAGGCGCTCACCTGGCACGACGTGAGATAACTGTCATGCTAAGAGAAATAAGAAAAACCATCCCAGGGGTAACCGCCACAGAGCAGCCAGATCGCTTAATGAGTGGATTCATTAATGGAATTAAACATCTCCACTGCACGTTTTAGAATTAATCCACCATCACATCTGAGAATTGATCCCGAAGTGTTTTTTTTGAGAACTTCCCAACCGAGGTTTTCGGCACCTCTTCAATAAATTCGACCCGTTCAGGAATCCACCATTTTACAACACGGTCGCTTAGCCATGAGAGGATGTCTTCAGCTGAAACCTCTGAACCTTCAGAACGGACTACACAGGCCATAGGACGCTCACCCCATTTGGTTGACGCAACTCCAATCACTGCTGCTTCAGCAACTTCTGGATGGGCCATGATTTCATTCTCTAACTCGACTGAACTGACCCACTCACCACCTGATTTGATCAAATCTTTGGTTCTGTCAACAAGACTGATGTAGCCATTCGAATCCACAGTCGCGACATCCCCAGTTTTAAGCCAACCATCTTCTGTAAATGAGTCATTTGCCCTTTCATCGTTGTAGTAGGTTTTAGCGACCCATGGTCCGCTTACCTGAAGTTCTCCGCGAGATTCGTTGTCCCAGGGGAGCTCTTCTCCGGTTTCTGGTTCAACAACTCGAAAATCAACCCCAGGTACCGCTAGACCAACGGTTGTACGGAGGTCTGCTTTTTCATCTTCGCCAAGGTGAGAAAGGCTTGATTTAATGTTACACACAGCTGCGATCGGACTAGTTTCTGTCATGCCCCATGCTTGAAGAATAGGCAAACCTGTTTGTTCTCTATAACCCTCTGAAAGAGACTTTGGTACTGCGGAACCACCACACGGGATTGAACGTAAGGCTGACGTATCGCGCCCCTTAAGTTCTGGCAGGACACCCATCCAAATTGTAGGAACACCAGCGGCTACGGTGACTTTCTCCTCTTCTATAAGCGCTGCTAATGCAGGAGGTGAAAGATCAGCGCCTGGCATTACCAGAGTTGCTCCAGTAGCTACACCTGCATGAGCGATACCCCATGAATTAGCATGAAACATTGGCACTACTGGCATCAAGACATCTTTCTCATTAATTCCTATAGTGTCGGCCATCATCACGCCGAAAGTATGAAGAACCATCGAACGGTGAGAATAAACAACACCCTTAGGATTGCCAGTTGTTCCAGAAGTGTACATCATCGAACCCGCCTGGTTTTCTTCAACAGTTTTCCATTCCACCGGTTCAGCAGCTTCAATTAGTTCCTCATATTCATGAACGTTTGCATTTATTTCAGAAGGATCTGGGGCGGGCGCACCGTCATCCATCAGGACGACATGTTTTACAGTTTCGAATTGATTCATTAAAGGCCAAATTAATCCTGCAACTGACTGATCAAGAAAAATCACTTCATCTTCAGCATGATTGACTATGTAGTTGAGTTGATCGGGAAATAAACGAAGATTCAGAGTATGAACCACACGACCACTACAAGAAGGTGCGAAATACAGTTCCAAGTGCCTGGAGTTGTTCCATGCGAAAGTAGCGACGCGACCGTCTTCAGTAATTCCAAGATCATCTAGCACTCCGCCTAAGCATCTTGTACGTCTAGCCCAGTCTCCGTAATTCAACCTCTCCCTACCGGAAGGTGTGGCAGTCACAACTTCCTTTTCTGGAAAAAGCCTTTCAGCTCTGGCGAAAATATGGTTTAGAGAAAGTGGGACATCCATCATCAAACCATCCATTTGACCGACCCTCCTTGAATTAGCTTTGTCATGTCTATCCTGTGAAGGTATCAGCACTCATCACCATGAGTTCAGTCGAGTGTCGCCAAAACTCCAAGCACTATGAGTACGGTGTTTCTGAGTAAATCCCAAGATGAAATTCTTTTATTTGTCCAAGAGCCGAAACAAGCGCAATTTTGTGGATCACCCGAAAGGATCTGAGCTGCGAGGAGAGTGGTGAAAGCTACGAGTAAGGCGACAGCACAAGGTCCGCCGGTACGAGGATCGACAGCCAAAAGAACAGCACATATAAGTTCAACAGTTGGCAGTAAAGAAGACAGCAATTTTGGAAAGGGGAGACCTAAAGATGAAATAGAGTCTTCAGTTCCCACAGGGTCTTTAAACTTGTTGACTGCTGCAATAACAAAAATGACCGCCAATAAAAAGCCAGCCCAAGCACCCACTTAATAACCTAGTTCTACATCAACTGCAGCTAAAAGTTCTTCATTGTTTATGAAACGTCGACAATTCTCTTCAATAAAAGGGTCGAGAAGTTTCAATCCCATTTCCGGAGTATTGCCTACATGTGGGGTAATTAGACAACTTGATAGGGACCAAAGTGGATGTCCAGTAGGCAGAGGTTCAGGATCTGTCACATCTAAAGCAGCTCCAGCGATTTTTTCTGCTTCAAGTGCTTCTACCAGGTCATCAGTCACAATATGTCCACCTCTAGCAACATTGACTATAAACGAGTGCGAAGGTAGAAGATTAAAAACCTTCTTGTCGACAATTCCTCTTGTCTCTTCAGTCAAAGCTAAGGCAAGAACCAAAAGATCTGTTTCTTCCAAAACTTCTTCAAATTTTTCTGTTGTGTAAGTGAACGATGCGCCAGGCAATTCCCCGTCTTTCTTCCTGATCACCGTTGTGGTGCAGTTGAAAGGAGCAAGTAGAGGTAGAAGTTCAATGGTTATACCACCTCCCCCTAGAATTGTTACATTCGCTCCTTGTAGATAACTTCCAACAGGTCCAGACCATTCAGTTTCTCTAGCATAGTTATGCAAATTTTTTGAGAGTGACAGGGCAAGAGCTAGAACGGTTTCGGCTACAGCAGGAGCATAAACACCTTTACCGCATGTCCAACGCCATTTTGGATCCAGATGATGAGCAAATGGTTCTATCCCGGCGTATGGAAGTTGAATCCACTCAAGTTTTGTTGCTCTTTCTGCAATTTCGGGAAACAGTTCCGGTCTTGCGGGGTCTGCCCAAACAAGACCATCAGCTTCTTCGATGCCCGTCAGAGAGGCCCCTGAACGTTCAACTGCAGCGCACATCATCTTGTGCATCTCGGGTCTGGTATCAGGTGCAACCGCAATATTTTTTGTCATTCGATGAGAGTATCCAAAAGTTCATCAAATACTAGGTCTGCCATTTCATGCATTTCCTCTTCTGTTCTGTCTTGGACAGGGTGAGAAACAAAGATTCTTGCGATATTAAGACCCAGAGCGTCTGCCTGTTTTTCCGCGGCATCTTCAAAAGGTTCTGAAGCTACCATCACACTAGGCACACCTCTTTTTTCCATGTCGTCTATGTCATGCACACTGC
This sequence comes from Actinomycetota bacterium, assembly GCA_002721755.1. GTDB lineage: Bacteria > Actinomycetota > Acidimicrobiia > Acidimicrobiales > MedAcidi-G1 > MedAcidi-G1. Next base: position 1,152 of record PBLL01000010.1, on the reverse strand, counting down.
ATGTCGTACAGGACCCTCAATCAGCTAAAGCTTCTATTACAGCATCGCATTTTGTTGCAATTTCATGTCGTAGATCCACAGGTGCAGGTTTCGTGAATGTTGGCTTGCTGTATCTAAGAACTTTTATTCCTCTGTCATTGAGTTTTTCCTCAAGTCGATTCAAAAAAATTTCTCCACGCGGTTTTGAGATATCCAACAAACCAATTGTTTTATCGGTCAGATCACTGTGTCTTTTTGACAAAGTTCTGACTGCTGGAGTTATTTCAGCGGTCGGGTCCAGCAGGGTCTTTTCATCGCTCAAAGTAAGATCTCCTTACTAGTAGGTTCACTTCCGGACGGACCATTAAGCCACCCACCAATTATTGCGGAAAAGAGTCCAGCAGGTCCACCAGCTTGTGTAATTAAGAGACCATTTGGTCTAAATTTAGGCAGTTGAATTCCTGCAAATCCTTTTGGGAGACCTTCTTCTATTCCACCTGTACCCGCGATTATGCTGTCAGTGTCGATCAGGGTCATCGTAGTAATTTCTTCTAAAAAACGATCCTTACTCCATCCTGCTTCCCTATATCTGGCAGAGTGCTCGGGTGATAATACAAGCATTGCATCCATGCCAGCGACCATTCTGGACGACACAGTTGAAATTAAATGTTCAGCAAGATTAAGTGTGAGAGACTCTGCTGTTCTGCTTTTCTGATCAACCACAAGCCGCGGCCCTTCACCAGTAAAAGCGGTTATGACATTTTGTGATGATTTGAATCCACGAGTTTCAGCGAGCGAGGGCCATGGTGAGGAAAGTTCGTTTTCAGAAAAACAAAAACCTTGTTTTCCCATATGACCAAGAGTAGAACGATCGATCCCGCCGGGACCTCCTCCTCCGACATTTGAAATTACAAGTTGCACGGCCCTGCCAATGGTGCTGTTTGCTCTGTTTCCATGACCCAGAACATTTATTCCGGAGTTCATACCTATTTCATTAGCTATTGGACCATTCACGACAAAAATCGGTCCAACGGACATTGTTGTCGCCAAAACTCCGTGCATGTTGAATTCTTCAGTGCAGATAGCTTCAAGAGCAGCTATAACTACTGGTAAGAACTCAGGCTTGCATCCCGCCATAACCGCGTTTATTGCAATTTTTTCAACAGTGCACTC
>PBLL01000009.1 GCA_002721755.1 Actinomycetota bacterium | reverse complement strand
AATTTTGGAAAACCTCTATCAGATGATGTGTCAAAAAAAGATTTTATCGAGCATCAACAAGTTGCTGATAAAAGAAACGCTCATTATAGAAACTATTATGTGAAAGGAAGACATATAGACGAATATAATCCTAAATTAACAGAAAACTTGATGGACGGATGGATGGGCGTGGAAGGTCGTTTTGATACCATGCGCGTGGTTCGTTTTGGAGGAGCAATTGCCGAAGTTGCCGAACATGAAACAGCATGGGTAGGAAGAAATGCTAAATGGGATATTGAAGTGGGGGGCCACTGGAGCAATAGAGAAAAAAATGAGGAATACACTCAATGGGGAAGAGACTACTGGAAAAATCTCACGCCATATTGTGCAGAGCGAATATATATCAATGAATTAATGGATGAAGATCAAGACTTTGTTGCTACCAGTTACGGTCAGAATTATGGACGACTGGTGGAAATAAAAAATAAATACGATCCAAAAAATCTTTTCAGACTCAATGGCAACATTAAACCTAGCATTTGAATTAGTAATTTCAGCTAAACTATAGTGATGAGCATTAATTTCCATGACCTAATGGCATTTTTTCATGTGGTTCTTTTTGTTTATGCCATTGGAGGAGATATTGCTGTTTATTATATAGGTAACTACATTACCAAAGATCAGCTCAGCATTGAGGAAAGACTCAGAGTTAGATCTATGCGTTTTCTTGTGGATATGTCTGCTAGGACTAGCTTGGTTCTACTGTTACCCATTGGATTTACCTTAGGAACAACCTTTGGTTCAGAAATTGATGGATCTAGCCTAACAATCATATGGATGTTTAGTTTCCTTTGGTTAGGTCTAATATGGATGGTCCATTTTAAAAAAGATACAGAAACAGGAGAACTCTTAAGAAAGCTAGATCTATTCGTTAGATACCTGCTTTCTTTTATTTTAATTTCCTTGGGAGTTTTCTGCCTCATTGCAGACGAAATTATTCAATATGACTGGCTCGCATGGAAAGTAATAATCTTTGGGCTAATTCTTATCAATGGAATCTGGATAAGGTCCATAGTGGGGAGAATGAGAATATCAATTGACCTGGCTCAAGATCAACAAACAAAATCAGTGGGTGAAGAATTAATTAAAAAAGATCAATCGATTTTAAACAAAGCCGCCTTGCTTATATGGGTTTTAGTAATTCTTATGGCATTTTTAGGTGAGTTAAAACCTTTATAAGATGAGTCAATCATTAAACAAAACATTATTTTTCAAAATATAATGCAAAAAAAATACATAGGCCCTTATATTTCTCTGAGACACTTTCTTGATGCCTTAGAATATCTTGAGCATGTTCTTCATATTGATGAAATTAATCAGGATGAATATGAGGCTACCGCCTTAATGTATCGAATGATTGAGAAATATAGCGCACAAGAAGCTCCGGTGTTATTTTTTGATCAGATTCTTTCAAAAAATAGAATTTTTAAGAAGTCATCAATTGGTAATCTTTTTGGCAAGTGGGATCTTGAGGCGATGGCTCTGGGAATTGTGCCGACTAACTCTTCACGAGAAAACTATAAATTAGCAATAAAGAAAATCGAACAACACATAGACGAAAATGGGAAATGGCCTAGAATTAAACCAATAGTCATCGAAGCCAGGAAAGCACCTTGCAAGGAAAATATCTTACAGGGAGAAAATATAGATCTCTTTAATTTTCCTTTTCTGCAAACTAACCCAGCAGACAATGGATGCTATATCAACACAGGTTCTGTAATCTTAGAAGATACCAGCCTAGGTAGAAATATAGGGACGTATCGCTGCCAGATTAAAAATTCAAATACAATTGGTATTAACCCTCAGATTAATCAAGACGGTTGGAAATTTCTTAATGATTTAAGAGCACAAGGGGAAAAAAATGCTGATGTTGCTATTGCATTGGGGACTGATCCAATCACGTTCTCCATGAGTGGGTCAAAAGTTGCAAAATATGGTGAAGATGAGTTGGAAATAGCAGGCGGCCTGATCGGTGAGGCTATAGAAACAGTAAAGTGTGAAACCAACAATATCCATGTTCCCGCTAATTCTGAACTCATACTAGAGGGTCAGATCCCACTTAATAAAATGGAATCAGAAGGTCCCTTTGGGGAAATGTATGGATACATAGGTGAAGAAAAAAAGGAAAACTTTTTTATGAAGGTTAAAGCGATAACACATAGAAACAATCCAATTATCCCAAATCAATTTACTGGCATCACAAGAGGTTGTTTAACGGCTCCAATTGAAGCTTCTTTGAATAGAAAATATCGCTCTCATTTCAAGGAATTTGTTGGGCTTTATTATCCACTGGAATATCCTGGGTTTTGTTTTGTCAATTTAGGGAAAACAACAACTGAAAAAACATTTGAAATTGGAAGATATATTTCAACAACATTAAAAATAGCTAAAATCACTATTCTTTTTGACAAAGATGTTGATATTCATAACCTCAATGAAGTTCTTCATGCGCTCGGATCAAGATGGCAACCTCAGAGATCTTCAGAGATCATTGAGAAAGCTTCAAGTTTGAGTGGAGATCCGAGCTCTAACAAAAAAGGTGAAGGCAATAGGATAATTATTGATGCGACTAGAAATGCAACAGAAAGTCAGAACAATCAATCATTTGCAAAAATGAATATTGAATGTCTAAGAAGTGAATTTCCTAATCTTTTGGAAAGAATCGATGAAAAATTCAAAGAAATTATTTAGCTAGTCGTCATTAACTGACATATTGGTTACTGTGATGTAATTAATAACATCCTTTAACATTTGATCATTAAACATGTCTGCCATATCCTTCATCTGTCTTCCGTAGAGATCATTTGGGTGTTGGCCTCTTATTCCTTTTTGAAAATTTATAAGCTGTTGATACAAATACCAATCACTTTGCCCAGTTAATCGAGGAGCACCAATGGTCTTATCGCCTTCCCCAAATTCACCGTGACAAGACATACAGTGTTCGAAAACGAATTTACCTGTCCCTACATCTCCTTTTATTGATATTTCTTGTTTTTGGCTTGCTATTTTAGATATATATGCTGCCAAGGCATTAAGCTCAGCATTGCTTATATTTAGAATGCTTAGTCGCATCGTTTGTCCAAGAATATCTTCTGAGTTCGTTCCTCTGATACCGTTTTTATAATTTAATAATTGCCGATACGAATACCACTGGCTTAATCCAGCTAACGCCGGCGCATTTAAATCTTTATTGCCTTGGAACTGATAGCCATGACATGACTGACATAAAATTATAGATGAAGGTTCTGATACAGCGTCAGCAAATAACTTGGTGTAAGGTATTGCAAGGAAAATAATCGCTACAAATACTCTTAATCTAATCAATCGCTTTCAACCTCTCTCATCACTCTAAAACCAAAATTTATATAACGAGTATCCTTATTTTCTGACTGATCTGATTCGAAACCATAATGATTTGATGATCTAAGATAGATAGGCATATCATAATAAGAAGCACCTCGTAAAATTGGTCTGTCACAGTCTCCATATAGTCTTGAAGATCCGTCAGTTGGTGCATTGATATAAGAGTTGTTCCAACAATCTTCTACCCACTCTGCAACATTGCCTAAAATATCGTAAATGCCATATGCATTTGGTCTAAAAGAACCTACAGGTGCTGATGTTGCAAAGCCATCATGGCAATTTGCAACTTTCCAATTTTCTGGCAAAACAATCTTGGTTTGCCTAGCCTGCATTTCTTCTAAAAAAGCTTCAGGGGTAATATCAAGATCAGCTCCATTTGCAAATTTGCAACCCTCTTCAGCGTCTCCCCAAAAACGAATGGTTTTTGTTCCTGCTCTAGCAATGTATTCCCATTCTGATTCAGAGAAAAGACGATATGTAAATCCAGTATCTTCTGATAACCATTCTGCATATGCCTTTGCATCGTTCCAACTGACACACACAACAGGATGATGATCTGAAACAGGGTAGCCTGGATTAAACCAATCTGATTTCTCTGAAAGCTGAATACCCTGCTCTGTTGCTCCATAGCAACCACCCGACATATCGTGATCTGTAGCCTCAATAAATTTTTGGAACTCAAGTCTTGTCACCTCAAACTGACCAGCCGCGAAATAATAATTTATATCAACTTTATGCACAGGTCTTTCGTCTTCTCTTGATCCTTTGACCGTGGATGAAGACCCCATCAAAAAACTACCTGGTTGTATAATCACCATTAAAGGACAATGCTCGCAATCCTTTATAGTGGTAATCTGCTGAGTCAGATCTTTGGCGAACACTTCTGTGGTCAAAAAATAGAACAAGCTAAGGAGAAGAATCAATTTGCCTTGAACTGAATCAATTGGGCCTTCAAAAAGCTTCATATTATTAGTCTGTTATATAGTCAATAAGATCTTTATAGCTTACCGGTTCCTTGTCATGAGATCCAACTAAAGACTCTATTGGTATAGTGAATTTGATAATGGCTTTATTCAGAGATATAGCAGAATGATAGGGCACAACATTTGGGCCTCTCTTCGTGCCAGATCTTTTATCACGGGCAATACCGCTGACATACAAATCGCCAGCATAAAGCATTTTTTTATTATCTATTACGGCAATTACCATGTCCTCAACATGTCCGTTTAAAACTGGATACACAGTGATTGGTTGCAAATTATCTTCTATTAAATAACCTAGATCTGGAGTTACGCCTATGATTTTCTCTGTTCCTTTTTTGAAACCCCTGTCAAGTGCATCAATAACAATGGATGATTTTGGTCTATTAATTTGCATGCTATAGAATTCCCTTGCAGTTTCGTGAACGACTAAAGCTGCGCCTTCAGCTACATAGGGACGAAACCCGCCTCCATGATCATTATGATGATGGGTTGAAATTAAATGTGTTATGGGCTTTTTGGGGTATTTCTTCTTGGCCCACTTGATCACCTCTTCTCCTTTTAAGTCATTCATTCCAGGCTCAATCACAACCAATCCATTGCTTTGTTCGACCACCATCGTATATATTCCATCGAGTGGTTTAGCAGATAATAAATAAATCCCATCATCCAATTTCAGAGTATTAAGTTGTGGTCGACTTGCTCCGGAGAGGGTAAACATTCTAAGCGTCTGACTGAGTGTCTTACCGCGTTTCGCTGAATTCTCGTCATGAACATAGGTCACGCCATTAGGAGGTAAAAAATGATCAGATGAATACTGAGGATTAATTTCAATTTTTTTTCTAGTAATTTCTAATCGGGGAGCCCCACCTTGTGACATCCTCACTTTCATTGGAAACAAAACACCATCATAAGATTGCCAATCATCATATTTTACTTCGAGTTCTATATCCCCATAAATCACATCCCATTCCATGGTTTTGAGTTTATCTATCCTTGATGTTTCTGGGTTTATGAAAAAGGTAATTGGATGAACATCATTTTTTATGGTCAGCTGCATGTAACCTGACTCATCGATCTGAGTGCTTTTCTGCCACCTTTTAAACCAGTCAGGATCATTAACGGTTTTATTAATCATTTGTGGATAAAAAGTTTTTTTACTGGCTTGGTCTTCCCATTTCTTAGAGGCAATTAGAGTTCTTTTACCACTTTGCCTAACTCTATCTATAGTTACCGGCATTACTTCATCTTCTTTATACCTCCAGCCATTCTCCACATTTGCCTTAATTGTTTGATTTAATATCAAGTTAGAATCTTTCAATGCTTCCTTAATTAATATGTGAGGATTTAATAATCTTTCAGTTCTCATCGCTGCTGCAGATTTATCAGAGGAAAGAGGCTTATCTTTTTCCTTAACTATTCCCATAATGTCATTTTCACTTACATAACCCTCTTCGCCAAGAAGAAGAGTTTTAATTTCATTTTCAAAATAGCCCCCTTCTCTTGCTGCAACTAAATTGATCAAGCCGATCCTGACAAACTGTTGCTCGAGATTATGAGAGGTTCTATAAATTGGTGCTGATATTCTAAACATTCCTATACCTGGTTCCGGGTTCTGTCCCATAATGTATTCATCTCGTTCGCTTTCAATCTTATATCCCTTTAACTGTTGAATAACATCAGAGCCGCCTAATCCAACTAAAGCTAAAGATAAAGGGTCTTCGTCATGATTTGCAGAAGAATGGGCATAGGCATTCAATGTAAAAAAAGATAGAAAAAGTATAGTGATCTTAGAAATAGCTACTCTCATAAATTTCCCTTTATTATTTAGGTTTAGCATATCTTATTTATCATTTGATTAATAAGCAATGTGCATTTACAATTTTTACAACATTAGTTTTTAATATTTTAATAATAGTTTGGCATAAATAACCACTCTAAGAACGATGATCAGTTTTTCAACTCATAAATACGCCAAAAGATTTTTTACAAAGTTGTGTTTGGCTTTGGTCATAATTTCACCTAATGTTTTTGCAGATTCCGACGAAACAATCTTGGTTATTGGCGGCACCGGTCGTGTGGGTTCTGAGATTGTTAAAGCATTGCATAGAGAAGGTTATAAAAATATCTCAGTCTTAAGCAGATCAAACAACAATAGATCTCGTTTAAAAGACCTAGATATAAAATACCTGCAAGGTGATATCTTATCAGAAAAAGATGTTAAGCAGATCTTCTCAGGGGACTCTTATAATGTCGTAATTAACGCTGTCGCTAAGGTGGGTGAAAGCCTGAACCCGCATGCAATAGGTCAGGTAAATCTCAGTAAATGGTCTAAAATTAATGACTCTAAGCATTTTATCCTGATTGGCTCTGTTGGATCGGGTCCAGACCCGCAAGACAGCATCTGGAGAGAGATATTAATAGCAAAAGGTCTGGCAGAGCAATCTCTAATTCACAGCGGACTCAATTACACAATTATTAAAACAGGAATTATAGTCTATGACGATACGCCAGCCACTAATAAAGCATTTCTTTCTGATAACATAGATATCGTAGGTAAAGTCACCAGAAAAGACTTGGCATTATTAACTGTAAACTGCGTTTTAAATAATAGTTGTATGAATTCTGTTCTAAATGCCATCGATGAGTCTTTGGGATCAATATCTAATTAAGATGACATTAAAAAGAAGAGAGAAAAATGATGGATAGAAGGGATCTAATAACAGGTCAATTTAACAGGGATAGTCTTGACCTTAGTGACCCTATACAGAGTTCTTATGCATATGCAAAATTAGTCGGTTCAGCAGGTAATGCAATGGTTCACTATAGTTTGGAGGGGACAATTTTTGCCCTTTTGCCTGATGGTGTTCAACCGTTTATTAGGTTTCAGGCATTGCTCAAAGGCGTTTGGAAAAGAAAAGATCAAGGCGATTATCAATTTCGGTTATATGAAGTTGGTTTTTTTCATAATCTTGATTCCAGTGAACCAATCGAGGTTTTTGACAATCCTATTACTAATGAAACCAACGTGCTTACTGGCATCAAGGGAGGGCCTTACAATAGAGTAATAAGACCTAAAAATCTTGATTGGGTTATATCGGGGGATGACATTTGGATCCAAGAACCAGTTCCTTTGAGTGGTTACTTTGGATCAGAACTGTCAAACAGCCAAATTAAACAAAATGCCTTTTCCAATGCTATATTTAGAGGAAAATTATCAGAATTAAGCGATCAATCATTAATCGCCCCCTCAATGATGACATACAACTATATTAGTCCATGGTATCCATTCTTTGGTATTGATGATGTTGATACCAAGATTTACTGGCAAGCAGTTGGCAATAAGATTCAATCACGGAGCGATTTGCCTCAGCCAATGAAAGAGTATTTGGGTGAAAAACAAAGGAATTATTTTAAATCAAGTAACCCTTGGACAAAAAAGACAAGCACATTAAGTCACTTCAGAGATTTCCAAAAAAGGAACAGTAAATGAAAAAGAAAAATCACATGAACAGAAGGGAAGTGATGGCCGGTATGAGTGCTTTGGTGGCTTCACCTAGGTTAATGTCTAATCAAGATCTGATTGTTAAAAGCCATAATATTGATTTAAGCGACCCCGTTCAGAATGCACTTGCTTATACCAAATTAATTGGCACAACAGCTAGAAGCATGGTGCATATTTATTACAAAGGGACTATATATGGAATGACCCCAGAAGATGGCGCTAAACCCATGATAGGGCATACAGGAGTTCTAAAAGGTGTGTGGAAACCATGGGTTGATAACAGTTTTTATTACACGCTTTATGATGTTGGTTATTTCAGCGATCTAGAAACAGGATTGCCGTCTGAAGAATTTACGAACCCATTTACAGGAGAGATTAATCGACCAGTCAAAATTATTGGTGGCCCATTCGATAGAGTCATAAAACCTGAAGTTAGACCTTTTAAAGTTAGAGGCGATGAGCTTTGGTTGGATGAACCCGCCTATCTCAATTTTGTCAATAAACTCGATCCGAAAATTTGGAAAAAAGCATCGACAGCCGAGAGACTAAGCTTTCTTTATGTTGAAACATATCATGGGAAAATCTCAGATATAGCCAATCCTGATCTGACGAGTGCACCAATGACAATTACATCAACCCACAATACTAGTTGGTATCCGTTTTTTCTTATGGGACAAAGGCCCGGGAGGCATTACTGGCAATCTGTTGGAAAGAAAGTTGATGATCTCGAGAGGGATGTTCCAATTGAGCTTATTAATTTTATTGAAAAAGAGAAACCAGGTTATTTTGAATCAGAAAAACCTTGGATAAAAAGAAAGGGAACCTTTCAAGCATATAAAGACGAAAGAACGCCTATTAAAGATTAGTTGTGGATTCTTCGTTTTTTTTAGATGGAGGGTTTAATATTAGCGTTTAGTCTAAATAAATTAGTTGGATCATATTTATTTTTTATTTCCACTAAACGTTCGTAGTTACCCAAAAAATTTAAATTCACTTCCTGTTGGGTTTCCATAAATTCGTCATTGATATAAAAACCATCAGTGTAGGGAGCTACTTTTTTCCAATATCTCCTCGACCAATTAATATGAGGTTCTATATCAACCCCTTGCTTCCAAAATGAACCTGTGACTAGGTTATGTTCTGCATAGCGGTGAGGAAATGCTGTAGCATCGGCTGGGATCGTATTAATTTTTCCTCCATTATGCTGGAAAAAGGCCATACTGCCTCGCTCTGGATGCGGCTCTAAATTGTCAACTATTGCATCAATGAGTCCAGAAGTGACATTGATTGTAAACCCACCTTTAAGATACTGTGATCGTCCTCTGGGATCATCATCATCTCCGCTTTTTTGAATTTCTATATAATCTTCTGCTTTAATTTCATCCTTCAAAATTTTCCCAGCTTTTCTTAATGGCTCAAAAGCTTTTTCAGCTTTGTTATGGGGTCCCGAGTAACAGACATCAAAATAGACTGTGTTGTCAAAACCCATTGGCGGAGCAAAAACAACGGGGTCTAGATACATATCCCACGAAGCTTCTAAGGTATGTTCAGCATGGAATCTAAGCAGCTGCTTAACGTCTGCAAAGTCAAAAGTTATCCTGCCCCCAATGACTTCCCTATCCATTGGATATAGTTGAAACTCAAACATTGTAACCACCCCAAAATTTCCACCGCCACCTCTGACGGCCCAAAAGAGGTCGGCGTTTTCATTTGCATCTGCGTACCGGAGTTTTCCGTCGGCTGTCACTATCTCAATGCTTCTTATATTATCTAGGGTTAGCCCGTATTTTCTTCCTAGCCTCCCGAAACCACCTCCTGTTGCTAGACCGCCTACACCTGTGTGAGAAACAGTCCCAGCAGTCGTGCCTAAGCCATGTGGAACGGTAGCCTCATCAAGTTCCCCTAGCCAGGAACCGCCAGTGATAAAAATCCTTTTATTTTTTTTATCTAATCGAGTGCCCCTAAAAGGGGATAAATCAATCATGATTCCCTGATCGCAAGTGCCTTTTCCTGAAACGCTATGACCCCCACATTTTACAGCTGTAAGAAGATTATATTCTCTAGCAAAATTAACAGCTTTTTGAATATCGGTTTCATCGACACATTGCGCTATCAGAGCAGGTTTCTTATCAATAATGCTGTTTCTAACTAGTCTGGCTATCTCATACCCATTATCATCATGGAGAAGCACTCTGCCTTTTAGACTCTTTCTAAAATCAGCAATGTCGGTTTTCTTAAGTGCAATGTTTCTACCGTCTCCTGTTATGGCCAGTAATTCACTCGGTATAGCTGAATTTGCGGAATAGCCTTGCCATGCTGGGAATGCTAAAGCAGTTACAGCGAGGCTTGAATTTGTAATAAAATCTCTTCTTTTCATCTTTATAAGCTTCCTAATTGGATCATATCATTAAGTTATTATTTATCAATTGATAAATAGGATAATCCAACTAATGATGAATTCCTAAAATTGACAATAGTCCTCTTTTTCAACCAAATCAAAAACAAAAGTAAACTTTGCAACGCCAACCAACACAGCCATAATCATGCCAAGTTCGTAAATCTCACCGTCCGTGAAATCTTTCTTCAATTCTTTGTATAGTTCTAAATTTAAGTCTCCACGTTGATTATTAAGCACCATTTCATCTGCTAATTTCAGCGCTGCTTTTTCTCGATTAGTAAATGGGCCTAAGAGATAGTCGCCCAGCGAATCCACTTGCTCTTGGCTGATCCCTGATTTAAGTGCATGAGCTGTATCCCCTTTGTTGCAGAAAGCGCAACCATGGACATTAGCTAATCTGAGACGTACGAGTTCAACAAGGCTGGTTTCAAGTCTGCCTGAATAAAATAACTTCTTGTAAAAATCTTTAAAGTACCAATCATATACTTCCGGATTATTCCCAGAAACTTCTATAAAAGTTGCATCGCCAGTAAGCTCATTAGCTTGATCCCATCCAACCTGCATATGTTGAGGTAAATCATCTCTAGGAACTTTGTTTATTGAGGGTTGTGGCTTTGTCATAAAATAATCCTTTGTTTTTGCATTAATGTTATTAAAGAACAAAACAAATGTCTAAGATGCTTTCATTTCTGAACTTACTGTTTTAATCCTGCTTGGCGCCTCAAAATGCTCTATGATCTTTCTTGTCATATCGCCTCTATTAAGGGTGTATAGATGAAAATTATCAATCCCTTCATTAAGCAGATCATCTATTTGCTGTATGGCAAACTGCACCCCCAAATCTTCAGCTGCATCATCATTCCCTTCAATATTTAGAAATGCTTTCTCTATTTCCAAAGGAATCGTAGAACCACAAAGCTTTGCAAAATACTTAACCTTTTTAATATCACTAATTGGTAGTATGCCAGGAGAAATTGGAATCTTTATATCTCTTGCGTAACACAAATCTCTGTAGCGAAGAATTAGATCATTGGAAAAACACCATTGAGTAATTATTTCATCAGCACCGGCATCGGATTTCTCTTTAAGATAGATAAAATCTGCAATAACTCCCCTGCTCTCAGGATGAGCTTCTGGATAACCCGATATTGAAACTCTGATGTCAAAGCCAGCATGGAGTGCTTTTATAAAATCTAGAGAATTATCATAATAAGGCTCTCTATTGCTAGCGCTTTGTTTTGTATTACCCCTTAATGCAACTATCGAATCCACTCCTAAAGACAAATAATCTTGGGTCATTTCCATAATCTCGCTCTTGGAGTAATTTATGCAGGTCATATGCGGCTTTATTTCAACCGATAGATTCTTTTTAAGGATTTTAACTGCCTCCATCGTTAGATTATTATCAATAGTATTAGCGGTGTGTGTGATGCTCATGTATTGAGGAGAAAAGATTGATAAAAGGCGGGCTTGATCAATAAAGTCTTTGAAACTTTCTTGATCCTTTGGTGGAAAAAATTCAAGTGAATAATTCATTATGAGATGTAATCCTTTTTTTCTTATTTATCAGTTGATAAATAAAGAGTATATTATAAATCTTTTACTTATCAAATGATTAATAGATACTTTATTCACAAATGAAACACTCAAAAAAACCAATGTGGTTACCGGATGAAGGCAATAGCAGTCTATTGGGAGACTATATTGATTTTCTTAAAATAAATCACAATCTAGGAATCAAGAATTATTCTCAATTGCATCAGTGGTCCATTGACTGCCCTGAAACGTTTTGGTCGTCTTTTGCTGATTTTGCCAGCATTAATTTTGCGATACCTCCATCCACAGTTTTAAGCTCGGATCAAAGCATGATAAATGCAAAATGGTTTGTTGATGCAGAGCTTAATTTTGCTGAACATCTACTCTCTAAAAAAGACGCTAGTACAGCAATCATCTATAGGGATGAAACAGGAACAAGAAAAGAGCTTTCATATAAACAACTGTATGAACAAGTTAACTCGTTTGCTCATGCTCTGATTGATCAAGGGGTGGGTAAAGGAGATGTTGTTGCAGGAATTATAACGAATTCTCCTGAAGCAATTATTGCCATGATTGCAACCAGCTCATTAGGTGCTATTTGGACATCATGTTCACCAGACTTTGGCACTGATGCCATTTTAGATAGAGTAGGACAAGTTAAACCAAAGGTATTAATTGCTATTGATCAATACAACTACGGTGGAAAAACATTTAATTTAATTCAAAAGATAGCCTCTATTTCAAGCAAGTTAGAAAGCCTAACTAAAATCTTTATTGTTCAAAACTCTAATGAAACTCTTGAGCATCAAAGTATAAAAAATTCTGTTTTATTTAATGATTACTTAGATTGTGGAGATAAGCTTGTATTTGATTCATTTCCTTTTGATCATCCCCTATACATAATGTATTCATCTGGCACCACCGGTAAACCAAAATGTATTCTCCACAGTGCAGGTGGCACCTTAATCCAGCATATGAAAGAACATCAGCTGCACTTAAATTTAAGGCCCAAAGACCGGTTATTCTTTTTCACTACGTGCGGTTGGATGATGTGGAATTGGCTAGCAAGCGCCTTGGCGAGCAAGGCGACTATTCTTCTTTATGAAGGATCCCCTTTTTACCCAAAACATGAATCCTTATGGGAGATTGCAGAAGAGGAGAACATTACACACTTTGGCATTAGCCCTAGTTATATCAGTACACTGATGAAGAAAAATGCTGTCCCTGCAAAAAAACACAACCTCCAATCATTGAAAACAATTCTCTCCACAGGTTCACCATTACTGGCAGATCATTTTCAATACATTCAAAAATCAATAAAAGACGGAGTCCAGATATCTTCAATTTCTGGGGGAACAGACATCATTTCCTGTTTTGTCCTAGGTAACCCAATGACCCCGGTGTTTAAGGGAGAGATACAATCTATTGGTTTGGGCATGGATGTAAGAGTCTTTACAGATGATGGAAAAGAAGCCCAAAGAGAAGAAAAAGGTGAGCTTGTTTGCACCCAACCCTTCCCTTCAATGCCTATTGGGTTCTTTAATGACCCAGAAAAAAGAAAATACAAGCATAGCTATTTCGGCAGCTATGAAAACATTTGGGCTCACGGTGACTTTGCAACAATAACTGATAATGGTGGTGTAATAATTTATGGTCGATCCGATGCAACTTTAAATTCTAAGGGTATAAGAATTGGCACTGCAGAAATTTATCGCCAAACTGAAAAGTTTTCTGAAATACTTGAAGCTGTGGTGGTTGAAACAAATGACAATTCTGAATCAACAGTGACGTTATTTCTGAAATTAGATAAAGACAAAAAACTTACTGAAGAATTAATAGAAAAAATTAAACATAGGCTCAAAACTTACGCTAGCCCTAAACACGTTCCAACAAAAATTGTTCAAGTTGATGATATCCCCAAAACAATAAGCGGTAAAATTTCAGAGTTATCGGTTAAGTCAGCTATCGAAGGCAAACAAATTAAGAATATTGAGGCACTATCAAACCCTGATTCACTAATCTTTTTTAAACAGCTTTCAAAGGAAAACTGACTTCATTATGAAATACAATTAACATAAAAAGACACGATAAATATGAAACAAAATTCAAAATTGGATTATCCATTCTCAAAAAGGCCTCCCGATGGAGGAACAATAGAGGTCACACCTAATATATTTTGGCTGAGGATGCCTCTCCCGATTGCTCTAAATCATATAAATCTCTGGTTATTAGAGGGCGATGAAGGTTGGACCATTATTGACAGTGGGATGGCAACTAAAGAATCAAAAACCATTTGGAACAATATATTCACAAAATCACTTAAGAAAAAACCTGTGGAGGAAATACTTATAACTCATATGCATCTTGATCACTCAGGATTGGCTGGCTGGCTGGCAAATAAGTGGGATATTGAGCCACATTTCACTGAAAAAGAATTTTTGGAAACAGTAAAAATTAACAATGGAATGAACGATGATCAACAAAGAATATATTTAGATTATTATAAAAAATGCGGATATGACGAAGAAGCACAACTTCACTTTATTGAGAGGAATAAATACAGGCAATCATTAGTTACTAACCTAGAAAGCAGTTTCCAAGAACTTGATGATCAGCAAACAGTCAAACTCAGCAATGGTCTTTGGCAGATAATTATTGCTCAAGGCCATTCTCCATCGCACGCCTGTTTATTTTCCGAAGAAAACAATGTTTTCATTTGTGGGGATGTGCTGCTGCCAAGAATTACTCCTAACGTTAGTGTAAACCCAGCCTATCCTGATGGGAACCCATTAAAAGATTGGCTAGATAGCTTGGAAAATATAAAACAAAAGATTCCAGATGATGTCCTGGTATTGCCCTCACATGGATACCCTTACAAAGGTGCCCATCTAAGAATTGAAACAATACTCAAAAATCATCACGACAAACTTAATAAAATCTATGAAAATATTGATGAGCCAAAAACTGTTGTTGAACTCTTCTCAGTCCTCTTTGAGAGCCAAATTAATAAGCATAATATTATACTGGCAGTTGGTGAAACCATGTCGCACCTCAATTATTTAGTTGCTGAATCCAAGCTTAGCAAGTCTATAGACAAGAACGGTTTATATTCATTTTCAAGAACCTAGGAGAAAGTATTGAGCATAATTTTTGATGATCACAAGCAATTTGAATATTCAATTCCCGTCATTGTGATTGGTGCTGGTGGTTGTGGTTTATGTGCAGCTCTAGCTGTAAAAGAAAATAACACTGACGTTCTGGTTATTGAAAGAGATCCAACCCCCTTAGGCACCACAGCTATGTCCACTGGTTTGATACCTGGAGCAAATACTAGATTACAACGAGAAGCAGGAATAGCTGATTCTCCTGAAACATTTGCAAATGACATAATGAAAAAAACTAAAGGTGAAACTGACCCAAACATTGCGATTTGCTTGGCAAGAGAATCTTCAAAAACCGTTGAATGGTTAATTGATGAATATCAGATCCCTTTAAGTTTGGTTGACAGTTTCCTGTATCCTGGTCATTCCTTGATGAGGATGCATGGAACACCCAATAGAACAGGAAGTGAGTTGATGGGTGCCTTATGCAGAGCAGCTGAAAAATCAGAAATCGATATATTAACAAATGCATTGGTAACTGATCTGTACAGTGATTCGACAAAAAGGATTCTTGGGGTAAGAGTTTTAAGAAGTGATGGTGAAATAGAAGAGGTTGGTTGTGACGCACTCATTCTTGCTTGTTGTGGCTTTGCTGGAAATCCAGAAATGATTGAAGAATACATGCCACAAATCAAAGACGCTGAGTTTTTTGGCCACCCTGGTAACAAAGGCGATGCGATCATCTGGGGAAAATCCTTAGGCGCAGGGCTTGCTGATATATCAGCTTACCAAGGTCATGGTGGTTTAGCTGCAGGAAGAGGTGTGCCGATCCTATGGCCAATGATTATGGAAGGCGCTTTTCAAGTGAATAAAAATGGACGAAGATTTTCTGACGAATCAAAAGGCTATTCTGAACAAGCTGTAGAAGTGGTCAGTCAGCCAGATAAAATCGCATGGAATATCTTTGATGAACGCCTTCATAGTCTAATGATGGAATTTGAAGATTATCACAACGCCATTGAAGCAAAGGCAATTGTAAATGCTGAAACAATTACAGAATTGAGTCAATTAACCAACATAGATGAATCAGCGCTGAGAGAAGTCATCAAAGAAGTTGAAGAGATGGTAGAAGGGAAAAGAGAAGATGATTTTGGAAGAGATTTCACAGGCAAACCAAAACTATCGTCACCCTACTATGCCGTCAAGGTGACTGGCGCACTTTTTCATACACAGGGTGGCTTGGTCGTAAATGAAGATGCAAGAGTTCTAGATAAACAAGGCAACACTCTACCAAATATTTTTGCAGGAGGAGGATCAGCAAGAGGTATCTCCGGTCCTTCAGACTGGGGCTATATGGCTGGAAACGGACTGCTAACTGCCACCACTTTTGGAAGACTAGCTGGAACAGCTGCGGCAAAATTAATTGAAAAATTCAATTAGTCCACTATTTATCGTTTGATAAATAGTTGTTATATTATCCGTAGTTACTTTGGAGGAAAAGATGAAAGAACCTAAGGGACCACTTAATGGATTAAAAGTTTTAAGCATAGGGACTTCTATAGTCGGACCTTGGGCAGCAACTTTGCTTGGATATTTAGGGGCTGAAGTTTTTAAAGTAGAGCCTCCAAAAGGAGAATTCCTCAGGGTCCTCTACCCTCATCAAAATAAACTCTCAACAGCCTATAGCTCTACAAATCTTAATCAAAAATCAGCCGGTCTTAACACCAAGGAAACAGAAGGAATGAACGCGATGCTGAATTTGGCAAATCAAGCCGATGTTCTAATAGAAAACTTCAGGCCAGGAGTCACAGACAGGATCGGACTTGGCTACGAACTCTTGCATAAATCAAATCCAAATTTAGTTTTTGCTTCAAGCTCTGGGTATGGAGATGACGGACCAATGAAGAATCTTGCAGCTCTAGAACCGCATCTTCAGGCATTTAGTGGAATGAGCGGTATTACTGGATTTCGAGGAGACGATGGACAGTTAATTAGATTTACACATTTAGATCCGACGGGAGCAATTTTTTTCTGTGGTTTAATTATGTTAGGGCTGATTGAGAGAGAGCGCTTTGGGCATGCCTGCTGGGTCAAAACTTCTCATTTAGCCAACGCATTGGCGAATATGAACAATAAAGTCTCAGAGGTATTACTAGCAAACGCACAAGTAGAGCCTCTTGGTAGCGGCTCTTCGACTTCTGCACCGAATCGATGTTACTTATGCGAAGACAAAAGATTTATAGCTGTCTCTTGCGAGAATCAGAATCAATGGTCTGCCTTTTGTGAAGCAATGGGCTTGACTGAATTGGCTGAAGATCCCAGATTTTCCAAGAACACCGATCGAATAGATAATCGCGATGAGCTGGACAATATTCTCAAAGATCACTTTTTGGAAAAACCGTCCCGATGGTGGTCATTAAGGCTGACTAAAGCAAAGGTTCCAAATAGTTTTGACTTATGCTTTGATGATTTACAATTCCATCAGCAAATCATAGAGAACAATTTCTTAGTGGAAGTTAATGGTGATCATACTGGTCCATTTTATGTAGGCGGTTTGCCTTGGGAGTTTAGCGAAACGCCGCCTAAAATTGATACCTCAATTCCTGTGCCAGGTGGGGACACGGAAAGAGCGATGAATGAAGGATTTACAAATAAACCAAAAGACCCTGTAAAAGAACTATCCGATTCTCCTGAATACCCGTTAAAAGGTATTAAGGTTGTGGATACCACGCAGGGATATACGGGACCATATCTTTCATTTATGCTGGCTGAAGCGGGCGCTGACGTTATAAAAGTAGAACCCATTGATGGGGACTGGTCAAAAGAATTAAGCCCTCAAACAGACAAAGGAGTTAGCGCTTTATACCAATCGTTTAATAGAAATAAAACAATTACTGGAATTGATCTCCAAACCGATGAGGGGCAATCAGAATTTGAATCGCTTATAAAAGATGCCGATATCCTTATTGAAGAATGGGCTAATGAAAGCCCTGAATCCAAAATCTATGACTACGATGCATTGAAAACCAACAACCCATCGCTTATTCATTATTCTCTTTCAGCATTTGGGCATCGCGGACCAATGAAAAATAGACCGGGAAGTGATCTTACCATCCAGGCTATGTCGGGTTATTTAAGAACTATGGGTGATGTCGGAGAAGAGCCGGTCCGGGTAGGAGCTGATGTGGTCTCTACTTGCACAGCAGCCATGGGTCTGATTGGAATACTTTCTGCATTGTATTCTCGTATTCAAAACGGTAAAGGACAACAAATAAACTCAAGCATGCTTGGAACAATGATGGCCATAAAAACTCTTCAATGGTCAGGATTTAGTGACCCAGACAGTTGGGAAGGTAATTTTTGTAAAAATGAAACTGATGGCTCTAATTATGGCCAAAGAACAAAAGATAATTCAATTTTTGCGACGCCCTCCCCTGCTCTAACCGAAGATAAATTTTTTGAAATGATCACTGAATTCGGGATGTATGAAGAATTCATGAAAGACGAAGATTTAGTAAAAAATTGGTGGAATTCATTTGGTGTTGGGACAAAATCTAGCCAGGCAAGACCTCTATGGGATAAGTATCTTGCAAAAATGACGTCAGAGGAGGTGCTGGAAATATTTTATCGATATGAGGTCTGGGCAGTAGAGTTTTCCAATATTGAAGAATTAAGAAATCATCCACAAGTGGAATTCCTCAATATGTTTGAGAAATATGAAAACGACACATATCTTAGGGCTCCATGGAAAACACCATGGGGTTTTCCGGAAATTGATCCTGTAGAATCTTAAGCTAAAGAAAGGCGATCTTTTTGAGAAAACACTATGCAAATACTGACCTGGGTCAAGTTCATTATTTAACAAGCGGTGAAGGTAGCCCCGTGCTGCTTTTACACATGACGCCTCAATCCTCGCTTCAGTTTCTTCACACATTTGATTATTTTAATAAACTTGGATTTAGATCAATTGCCCCAGATACACTAGGCTATGGGATGTCAGACAAACCAAATCAACCCTTAACCATTGAAGAATATGCCTCTGTACTACCTCAAGTTCTTGATCACCAAGATGTCGATACAATCTCAGTCATAGGTCATCATACGGGTGCTTCAATTGCCTGTGAATTGGCTAAGTCACACCCCGATCGAGTAGACAAGTTAGTTCTTCATGGAATCCCTCTCTACACACAAGAAGAACGTAAAGAACGCATGAACAACTTAAAAGTGGATTTATTGCCAAAAGAAGATGGATCCCATTTGTTGGATTACTGGAATTGGATTCAGAGCAGAGTCGGCGATAGAGCAACACTAGAATCATGCCAAATGTCTTTGTTGCATGTATTTCTGGCTGGGGAAAATGAATGGTTTTGTCATCATGCAGCGTTTGCTTATAATCTGGAAAAGACACTATTAGAATTAAGTCAACCCTGCTTAGCTATAACCAATACAGGTGATCCATTACACTATATTATTCCCAGAGTTCAATCACTAAGAGAAGATTTTACATATAGAGAAATAGAAGGAGGCTCTGTATTTTTTATTAGAGATGAACCAGAAAAATGGGTAGATTGTATGAGTGATTTTCTTTAATAATAACCAAATAGAAAAATAAGAGAGAAATAACAATGCTTTATAAACTCCCGGAAGAAACCTTGATGCTTCAAGACACAGTTAAAAGATTTGTTGACAACGAGTTAATCCCTCTTGAAAGCAAATTTCCTGAGCGACCAAATTCATATGAGCTACCTGATGATGTGTTTTTGGAATTGACAGCTAAAGTTCACGAGATGGGATTGACTGCCAGAGAAACCCCTGAAGATGCAGGAGGAGCCGGTTTAGGAACCCTTGATAATTGTATAGTCACAGAACAAGTGCATCGTTCAACGGCAGGCTGCAGTGTTTTCTCAGCTACATTTGCTTCGATGCTATATGAATTAGGGACAGAAGAGCAAAAAGAGAAGTACATGGTTCCTTCAGTTAAGGGCGAATTTCATGGGGCCAGCGCCTTTAGTGAACCGGGTGCTGGAGGGGACCTTGCTGGGATTCAAACGACGATTGAAAAAACAGACGATGGTTGGGTTATAAACGGCAATAAATGCTGGATATTTAAGGCCAAAACTGCCCGTTTTATTTTGGTCTTAACTCGACTTAAAGGAACGGAGAGACATGACGGTCTTCAATGGGTCATAGTCGATTCTGATTCCCCTGGTTTCAAGGTTGGCAGAGAGCAAAAAATGATTCATGGACAAAATACTTATGAATTATTTTTTGATAATTGCACAGTGGATGATAAACAATTGTTGGGCAAACCCGGTCAAGCTTGGTCATCAGGAACTGACTATCTTTTTTCAGGAAGGATACAAATTGCTGCCAGAGCGCTGGGCATTGCTGATCGATGCCTTGAAATGGCAAAAGAATATGCAAAAATAAGACACACTTTTGGGAAGCCGCTATCATCTCGTCAGGCCATTCAGTGGATGATCGCAGATTCAGCTTTAGAACTCCATAGTTGTAGGCTTTTAGTCTATGATACGGCTCTTCGAGCCCAGGAAGGTGAAAAAGTTTACACAGAAACCGCTATGGCAAAACTGTGTGCGACTGAAATGGTTGCCAAAGTTGTTGACCGAGCAATGCAAATTCACGGTGCAGCAGGTCTTTCCGATGAAAGCATTCTGGAGAGATGCTATCGAGATGTCCGACCCATGAGAATCTACGAGGGGACCTCCGAAGCACTCAGAAGCATGATAGCAAAAGACTTGTTGAAATAATTCAAAGAGATGCTGTCGTTTAAAACAAAATTTGGTTGGGGAATAGGAACGTTAACTGTTTCGCTAATGTTTCAAGCAAATGGACTGCTCTTATTGGTTTATTTGACAGACTTTGTGAATATGCAAGCCGCCACAGCAGGTCTACTGATTGGGTTGTCTAAAATTTATGACGCTGTAACTGATCCAGTTATGGGAAGAATTAGTGACAGAACGAATACAAGATGGGGCAAAAGAAGGCCCTATGTTTTGTTAGGAACTTTGCTCTGTGCTCTATCATTTCTATTGCTGTTTAACCTTGCCTTATTCTCGGAGTCTGAAAATATTATTCTGATAACTCTCTTTGCCCTCATTTTGAACGCTACAGGATACACAATTTTTAATGTTCCATACCTCGCAATGCCCTCTGAGATAACAAATGACTACGATGCTAGAACAGACTTAATGTCCTATAGAGTCATGGCAGTCGCCGCCGGGCAGTTAGGTGGTTCAGCGCTTGGACCAGCATTAGTTGTCTATTTCGGGAGCGGTGCGGCAGGTCATACGGGTATGGCTATGTCCCTTGCCCTCATTATGATTATGGCTGGTTTTGCATGTGTTTGGATGACAAATGATGCTCCATTTGCCAAGACTGTTAGAGAAAAAAAAGATGAAGGATCTTTTCTCAAACAGTTTAGAACCGCCTTCAAAGTCAAACCTTTTGCAATACTTTTAGGAATCAAAATTACTCAGCTAACTGGATTCGCGGTGTTTCTAGGCTCACTTCCTTATCTCTTTACAAGAATTATGGATCTTTCGTACAACTATCTTGGTTTCTATTTTCTCATTCAAGGATCTGTTATGTTCATTTCACAACCATTATGGGTAAGAATTGTGAACAGCATAGGCAAGAAAAACGGTTATTATCTTGCCTCTCTCTCATGGGGTTTGGGTGCATTATCATGGATGCTTGCAACCTCAGGAGAAGGTGACCTTGGTATTATTTTAAGAGGGTGCTTCCTTGGTTTTGGGGCAGGCGGACTCTTATTGGTTGGTCAATCAATGCTGCCCGATACAATGCAATATGACAAAAAAACCACGGGTCAAAGCAGAGAAGGAATACTGGCAGGCGTTTACACAACTGTGGAAAAATTGTCATTTGCTATTGGGCCCTCAATTTTAGGAATTATGCTTGGAATGGTTGGCTATGATGCGCTTTTAGCAAGCCAAAGTGATGCTGTGATCAAAATGGTTTACTTTACGGCAGGAGGTTTTCCGGTGATTGCGTTAATGATCAGCTGCTTGTTTGTTATGATCTACAACATAGACCAAAAATCATTAACAAAAGAGAAAGAGTATGAGTGAGAAAAAAACTTGTGACACCTTGATAAAGGGAATAGTTATTTCAATGGACCCCAAAAGACGAGTCTATTTAGATGGTTTTGTTGCGATTGAAGACGGATTGATCAAAGCTGTCGGTTCCATGAATGAATGCGACTACGACTCAAAAAATATCCTTGGCGGCAATGACTATATGGTCCTTCCTGGATTGGTCAATGTCCATACACATCTGATTCAAGGCTGTATGAGAGGGATGGCAGATGGAACAACGTACGAGGAAAGATTCTTTGGATTCTACTATCCAATGACAGGTGCTTGTGACGAGGAAAGATCGTATATTGCTTCTATGCCTCCTGTTATGGATCTTTTGTTAAG